>DNNY01000084.1 GCA_003497765.1 Oceanospirillaceae bacterium | reverse complement strand
GTAGCAAACTTATCTGTATTGATGGTAAAGATAGCAAAATAGATCCTCAGATACTCTCTGACAAGGCCCAACAAAAACGGGGCGATGTGCATTCAGTAGAGCCCACTAGTGTTAGTATTTCCCAAACCACTGAATCTGGCAGCCTATACCAAGTTGACGAAATTGAAACCATTGGCCATATCTGTGCAGAACAAGGTCTAACTCTGCAAATGGATGGGGCACGGTTTGCCAATGCTTTAGTAAGTCTAAACTGTTCACCAGCCGCTATGACATGGCAGGCAGGGGTGAAAGTATTAGCCCTAGGCGCCACCAAAAATGGAGCCTTAGGTGTCGATGCCATCGTCTTATTTGATAAAAGCTTGGCTAAAGAAATGGCCTTTCGCTGCAAACGTAGTGGCCACTTGATGTCAAAAATGCGCTTACTTAGCGCCCAAATGGAAGCCTATCTTAAGGATGATCACTGGCTCCATAATGCCCGCCATGCTAATGCCATGGCCGCCCGCCTATCTCAAGGCCTAGGCCAAATTAATGGTATTGATATAGTCAGCAATAGTGCCTCAAATATTCTCTTTGTACGTTTTCCAGAAGTAGTGATTGAAGGCCTTTTACAACAAGGCTTTGGCTTCTACCATGATCGCTGGGATCAAGGTGTGGTGCGCCTAGTTACCCACTTTACCCATCAGCCGGAACAGATCGATTGCTTAATTGCGGCTGCAGGTAAATTGGTAAAAAAGATGAAAATCTAAAACTAATATTGCCCCCATAAAACCTCCTATAAAACCACTGTGCAGCCAAATTGCGGTATAATCTCACCTGATCTAGGGAATTAAATTTTCCCAGCAAAATACAGCTATAAAAGCTTGTTATTAATCAGGATATACAATGCAACAAATTGAAATTAATCGTGAACCTATCGAATTATTTAAAATCCTAAAGTTCGAGGGGTTGGTGGACAGTGGTGCCCAAGCCAAGCAGGTGATTACTGAAGGCTTAGTATCCGTGAATGGTGAACAAGAAACCCGCAAAAGCCGCAAGATGTATAATGGCGATCAACTTAGCTTTGCTGGGCAAGATTTTACTTTGCAACTAGCCTAAGCATAAGCTCTAGGCTAGTCACTAATTTTGCCCATTAATTAAGCGCGCATGGCCTTGCCCTGCGGATCATAGGGTGAGGCAGCAATAACCCGACAGGGGCGTTCCACACCCACTATATGCACACTGAGTTCCGTACCCGGATTCGCTAAATCACGCTTTACCAATCCCATAGCAAGGGATTTTTGGAGGCTATGGCCATAGGCACCTGAAGTAACAAAACCAACTCTTTCGTCGCCCTGCCAAATGGGCTCATAACCACCGGCATCGGCATCCACGGCATCAACTTCTAGGGTGACTAGGCATTGTTCCGCACCGCCCTTGTCGCGTTCTTGTATGGCCGCGTCACGGCCAATAAAGTCGTCTTTTTGCCAATCTATCCAGCGATCCATACCCGTCATTCCAGCTGTATAGCCTTGGGTAAATTCTGCCGACCAAATACCGAAGCTTTTTTCCATACGTAAGCTTAGCAAGGCATTAAAACCAATTTCTTGCATGCCAAACTTGGCCCCTGCTGCCAATAGCATTTTGCGTAATGCAATATGTTCAATAGCATGGCAGTGGATCTCATAACCTAGCTCACCACAGACGGACAAACGCCCTACTTTGGCGTTAATCATACCCACATCCATGCTTCGACAAGCCATAAAGGGGAAGCTCTGATGGCTTATATCCTCATGACAGAGTGTTTCCAACACCTTCCGTGATTGGGGGCCTGTGATAGAAAAACCTACCATGGTATCTGACACATCCTCAACCCGAACATCACCTTGCAAATGGTCATTAAACCAACGCATATGCCAAGCACGAAGGTAATAAGAGCCAGTTATCCAGTAGGTCCCATCGCCCCAGTTAAAGATAGTAAGGTCACCCTTTAACTTACCATTAGGCGCTAGCATGGGCGCTAATTTAGCGCGGCCGGGCGCTGGTAATTTGGAGGCCATTAATTTATTTAGCCATTGTTCAGCATCGGGGCCACTGACACAGAACCGAGAAAAAGCCGATATATCCAACAGCCCCACCCGCTCGCGCACGGCCTGACATTCGGCCGCCACAATATCATGGGCATTAGAGCGCTTAAGGGTTAGGTTTTCTTCAAAGTCTTGAGGCGCAAAATACAAGGGGGTTTCTAGTCCCCAACTCTGGCCCCAGCGACAACCTGCTGCGGTCATACCTTCATAGGCTGGCGCCATTTTTACATTGCGGCCAGCAGGTAGCTGCTCATTAGGATAAGACATCACAAAGCGGCGGGAATAAAACTGCCCTGTGGTAGCCTTAATATATTCTTTGTTATTGGCATACTCCCCATAGCGCGCCACGTCCATACCATAGACATCGGCTTCTGGTTCGCCATAGATCATCCATTCCGCCAGAGACTTGCCTACACCGCCACCTTGTAAAAAACCAGCCATCACTGCACAGGCCACCCAGTAACCGTCTTTACCGGGCACAGGGCCCACCAATGGATTGCCATCGGGAGAAAAGGTAAAGGCGCCATTTACCCAAGTTTTTATGCCAGCATCATTAAGGCAGGGGTAACGATTAAAGGAGTAAATTAGTTCATTTTCTATACGGTCAAAGTTTTCTTGTAGTAGCTCAATACCATAGTCCCAAGGTGCGCCATCCATCATCCAATGCTGATGCTGTAATTCATAGATACCCACCAACATACCATGTTGATCTTGGCGCATATAAGTAAAGCCGTCTGGATCGACAGTCATAGGTAGTTCTTGCTCTAAGGCTGCCATCTCGGGAATATTGTCGGTAATCAGGTAGTGATGCTCTAAAGGTGACACCGGTAATTCCACGCCAGCCATACGGCCCACTTGCTTAGCCCATAGTCCGGCGGCATTAACCACATGCTGACAATAAATATCACCCTTATCTGTAGCCACTAGCCAACCATCATCGAGCTGCTGCAAACTTTCTACCTTGGTATGCTCAATCACTTCGGCACCGTATTTTTTGGCTGAGCCGGCATAAGCATGAACCGTACCTGTGGTATCTAAATAGCCTTCTCGATCAGCCCAAAGGCCACCTAATACATCATCTACATTCATAGCTGGATTCAGTTCACCACATTCCTCTGGAGTCACCAAACGACAGTCGTCGATACCAATAGTCTGAAACACGCGATAAGCACCCTGCAACCATTCCCAACGTTCAGGAGTGGTAGCAATGGTTAAGCCGCCAGTCATATGTAAACCAATATCCTGACCAGACAAGGATTCGATTTCTTCAAACAGGTTTATGGTATAGGCCTGCAAAGCGGCTATATTGGGGTCAGCATTAAGGGCATGGAAGCCACCCGCAGCATGCCACGAGGAGCCAGCTGTCAAAATAGAGCGCTCAATAAGGCAGACATCCTGCCAGCCAAACTTAGCGAGGTGGTACAACACCGATGTTCCGACTACACCACCACCAATGACTACCACACGGTATGAAGATTTCATATTTTTAAACCCCCAAAGGCCAAACTCTTTTTATCATTATCTGATTCAAAATATATATGAGGATAATTCACTCTGTCCATTTGTTGTGCTAGCAAAGGCATAATTTTTTATTGGTCATTGCATTGGGCAATGCTAATAGGCACAATCAAAAGACTTTTTTATTAGGAATGATGTATATGAAAAACTGGATATTTTTGACCTTGGCCATTGCTGCAGAAGTGGCTGGCACAAGTCTGCTTAAGGCGTCAGAGGGTTTTACCAAGATCGGTCCTTCCATTGGTTTGGTAGTAGCTTATGGTTTAAGTTTTTACTTTCTGGCCTTGACCCTAAAAGTCATTCCCGTAGGTATCGCTTATGCTATCTGGTCTGGTTTAGGGATAGTCTTTATTACCCTTATTGGTCGCTATTTTTTTGGTCAGCAACTAGATATGCCTGCCATTATTGGTATCTCCCTAATCCTAGCAGGTGTCGTTATTATGCAATTATTTTCTACGGCAACTCACTAAATCAATATGCTGGCTTAGCGTAATCAACACTAACTTTGCTCCCAATAAGGCACCCCAGCAAACCAGTCTACCAAATGATCAATAAATAACCGCGTACGCTGGGGTAAGTAACGGGTTTGTGGATAAACCGCCCAAGCACTCACCACGGGTAGAGGGGTATCCTTTAAAATGGCTACCAAGCGACCCGCTTGTAGGGCTTTATAGGCAATAAAATTAGGTATAACTGCAACCCCTAAGCCTTGCTCAGCCATATGCAAAAGGGCTTCCCCATTATTGGCAATAAAACGCGTATTTAGATTCACAGAAAAGGTTTCTGCATCGGCACTTGTCCAGGTAAAACGACTAGAAGCAAATGATGCGTACTTTAGAAATGGATGTGCTTCTAATTGCTCAACTTGTTGAATCGGGCCATTTTGGGCTAGGTAATCTGGGCTAGCACAAATAGAAAAGCCAATGGGGCAAATACGTTTAGCCTGTAATAAAGAATCCGACAGTGAGCCTATGCGAAAGGCTAAATCAAAGCCACCCTCTACCAGATCTGTCCGCGCATCATCATAGAAAACTTCCAATTGCACCTGAGGATACTGCAGCATAAATGCTTGTAAGGCAGGACTTAAATGTTCAATACCAAATGACAAAGGTACGGAGACCTTAAGATGCCCTTTAACAGCCGTATCCCCTGCCTCTGTATCAGCAAATAACGCGTCTACTTCTGGCAGTATGCGTTGCGCATGTTGATAAAAGCCTTCGCCGCTATCCGTCAGGCTTTGGCTACGGGTTGTGCGAGCCAGCAGTTTAACGCCTAA
>DNNY01000073.1:3172-4111 GCA_003497765.1 Oceanospirillaceae bacterium | reverse complement strand
GAGCGCGTGATGGATAAGTTGGATAAGTAATAAGGTATGTTGTTTGTTCTCGTATAGACATGCGCGGCTTTTTCCTTCTATCATACTAGCGGCTTTGTTGAGGTGGGTTTTCAGTATCGCCTTTAAGGTACTGGATACAGCGTTATAATTAGAGAAATACATGCCAATTGATAACCAGCAATCAGCCGCTGTGCGCCAGCACCCTGGCCGTGGCGTTAATAAGTCCCGTAAGCATTTACGGGGTCGTCAGGTCGATAGTAATGCCTTGGATGAAGTGCGTTTACTGTTAGGTGAAAGCCCACGCCAACGTGATCTTCTGATTGAATACTTTCACCTTATTCAAGATAAATTTGGCTATCTTTCGGCTCCTCATTTAGCGGCTTTGGCTGAAGAAATGAATTTACCCATGGCCGAGGTATATGAATGTGCGACCTTCTATGCTCATTTTGATGTGGTTAAAGAGGGTGAGCTACCTCCACCAGCTGTGACTGTGCGGGTTTGTGACAGCTTAAGTTGTCAGTTAGCTGGGGCAGAACAATTAAAATCAGCACTATTAGCAGGCACGAATCCGGCGCAAGTAAGGGTGATCAATGCGCCTTGTATGGGACGCTGCGACACGGCGCCAGTGGCTGAAGTGGGCCATTATCATGTCGATAATGCTAGTGCTGGTACTATTCAGGCAGCCATTGATAACAAACATTTTCATCCTGAAATCCCCGATTACTTAGGCTATGAGGATTATTTGGCTGGTGGTGGCTACGCCCTATTAAAGCAATGTCTGGCGGGTGACTACAGTTGGGAACAAATGCAGTCAGTATTAGCTGATGCCAATCTAAAAGGTCTGGGTGGTGCGGGTTTCCCTACGGCTAGTAAATGGCAGTTTGTACGTCAGGAACCTAAACCACGTTATGTTGCCATTAATGGAGATGAAGGTGAACC
>DNNY01000073.1:0-2909 GCA_003497765.1 Oceanospirillaceae bacterium | reverse complement strand
TTAATGGAGATGAAGGTGAACCAGGTACTTTTAAAGATCGTGGCTATATGGAAGCGGATCCCCATCGATTTTTGGAAGGGGTTTTGGTTAGTGCCTGGGCCGTTGAAGCTGAGGCTGCATATATTTACTTACGCGATGAATATCCAGCTGTACGCCAGATTTTACTCAATGAAATACCTAAACTAGTGGCGGCAGGTTTGGCGCCAGCAGGGGGTATTCATTTGCGCCGTGGTGCCGGCTCCTATATTTGTGGTGAAGAGTCGGCCATGATTGAATCCATTGAGGGCAAGCCTGGCTTGCCACGTCACCGGCCTCCCTTTGTGGCGCAAGTGGGCTTATTTGGTCGCCCAACCTTAGTAAATAATGTGGAAACTGTCTATTGGATTCGTACTTTGTTTGATAAAGGTGCCGACTGGTTTATTGCCCATGGCCGTAATGGTTCCAAAGGTCTTCGCAGTTATTCCGTTTCTGGACGGGTGCAGAATCCAGGGGTAAAACTGGCACCTGCTGGCATTAGCATGCAAGAGTTATTAGACGAATACTGTGGAGGTATGGCGGAGGGGCACCAATTTAAAGGCTATTTGCCGGGCGGTGCATCTGGCGGTGTTCTCCCAGCTGGGATGGCTGATATCCCTCTGGATTTTGGTACCCTACAACCCTACGGCTGTTTTATTGGTTCGGCCGCAGTAGTGGTGTTATCGGATCAGGATAATATGCGTGATGTAGTGGTTAATCTGCTTAAGTTCTTTGAGGACGAGAGTTGTGGTCAGTGCACACCATGTCGTGTAGGTACCCAAAAAATGGTGGCCTTGTTACAAGCCCCCGATTGGGATCAGGCTCTGCTAAAAGAACTAAGTAATGCCATGTGTGATGCCTCTATATGTGGTCTGGGACAGGCAGCTTCTAACCCAGTAACCTCTGTCTTACAGCATTTTGATGGGGATCTGATTGCCACTGATCTATTAGCTTCGAGGGTAGACTAATGGACAAGATAGAATTTACGCTGGATGGTCAAACAGTCGTTGCTCAGGGCGATGAAACAATTTGGCAGGTTGCCAAACGTTATGGCGAGACGATCCCGCATCTTTGTTATAAGCCAGAACCAGGCTACCGAGCCGATGGTAACTGTCGGGTGTGTATGGTGGAAGTAGAGGGTGAACGCACCTTGGTCGCTTCCTGTATGCGTAAACCAACGTCTGGCATGGTGGTAACTAGTGCCTCCTCTGAGCGCGCTCAAGCATCCCGTAAAATGGTGATGGAATTGCTGGTAACAGATCAGCCAGCACGGGAGCAGTCACCTGATAAAAGTGCTCACTTTTGGGATATGGCGGATAGCCTAGCCGTGGATGCTTCCACCCAGCGATTTGCTCAAGATTCTAAACCTGTGGCGGATAACTCGAGTCATGCAATGCGGGTCAATTTGCAGGCCTGTATCAATTGTAATTTATGTGTGCGTGCCTGTCGTGAGGTGCAAGTCAATGATGTTATTGGCATGGCCAACCGTGGCGCTAACGCCAAGGTCGTATTTGATTTTGATGACCCAATGGGTACCTCTACCTGTGTAACTTGTGGTGAATGTGTGCAAGCTTGTCCTACTGGTGCCTTAATGCCTTCTACTGTAACCAGTGTTGACGGTGTAGGTGATAGTGCCGACTATGATCGTAAGGTAGATAGTATTTGTCAGTATTGTGGGGTTGGTTGTCAGTTAACCTATCATGTCAAAGATGAGCGCATAATCTATGTTGAAGGGCGTGATGGCCCAGCCAATCAGAATCGTTTATGTGTAAAAGGGCGTTTTGGTTCCGACTATATTCACCATGGTGATCGCTTAACCACGCCTTTGATTCGTCTACCTGGAGCGCGCAAGGGTATTCATAATGATTTTGATCCTGCCAAACCTTTAACCCATTTCCGTGAAGCGAGCTGGGAAGAAGCTTTGGACTTTGCTGCTGGTGGATTAAAGCACTTGCGGGATAATCAGGGTAAGCAAAGTCTGGCAGGTTTTGGTAGTGCTAAAGGCTCCAATGAAGAAGCCTATTTATTCCAGAAGTTGGTGCGTACAGGTTTTGGTACCAATAATGTCGATCACTGTACACGTTTATGTCATGCCTCTTCGGTAATGGCTCTCTTAGAAGGTTTGGGTTCAGGCGCTGTTTCTGCTTCCTTTATGCAAGCCAAGCATGCTGATGTGGTGATTATAACGGGGGCTAATCCAACGGCGAATCACCCTGTTGCGGCGACTTTCTTTAAACAAGCGGCTAAGCGTGGCACCAAGATCATTGTTTTGGATCCCCGAGGCTTAACTATGCGCAAATACGCTACCCATATGGTGCGCTTTAATCCCGGTAGTGATGTTAGCTTCTGGAATGCCGTGATGCATGAGGTGGTAGCTGAAAAGCTTTATAACCAAGCTTATATTGATACCATGACTGAGGGTTTTGCCGCCCTAAAAGAACATGTTAAGCACTATACTCCTGAGGCCATGTCGGCTATCTGTGGGGTAGAACCTAAAATGATTCGTGCCGTAGCGCGGCTATATGCCACAGCTAAGAGTGCTATGATTTTCTGGGGCATGGGTGTATCTCAGCATATTCATGGTACAGATAATGTTAGAGCGATGATTTCCTTGGCCCTGATGACTGGCCAAATCGGACGTGAAGGCACAGGCCTGCACCCATTGAGAGGCCAAAATAACGTTCAAGGTGCCTCTGATGCTGGCCTTATCCCCATGATGTATCCAGACTATAAACAGGTCGATAAAGACGATGTGCAAGCACGTTTTGAGGCTTTATGGGGCGTGGAGCTTGATGATCAACCTGGTCTAACTGTGGTAGAAACCATGGATGCCATCCACGCAGGGGTAATTAAAGGCATGTATATTGAGGGTGAAAACCCAGCTATGTCTGATC
>DNNY01000105.1 GCA_003497765.1 Oceanospirillaceae bacterium | reverse complement strand
ACGCCAATCATCAGCGCTGCCATCAATGGTTTTGGCCTGATTAATAGCTTGGACAAATAATAACGGCTGTTGTTTACTCAGTTCGGGAAGTGCCAGTAGCAACTCTTGCCGTTGCACAAATAAATTGGCTAAGGATTGTGCCACTTGTTTTTGTGCTTGGGCCTGACTTTGCTGCAACAGGCTACTGGTAGCATCGATAAAGCGATAGCCCAAATAAGGTAGGCTAAGCAGAACTAAACCAACGGCCAGTAACTGATAGCGTAACTTAAATGGGCTGAGTTTAGCTGCGCCAGCGATAGCCTTGCCCATACTCTGAAACAATGTTGTTAAAGTTCACGCTAACTGCTTTGAACTTACGTTTGATATTACTGATATGGGTACTAATGGTGTTGTTCTCCACACAGCCGCCAAAGGTTGCTTGGGCTAATTGTTGGTAGGTTAGAACCTGATCTGGGCGCCGCGCCAAAAATTCCAGCATGGCAAATTCTGTCATAGTAAATTCTTTAAGGGGTTCATTACGCCAGAAAATATGGCGGCGGTCTAAGTCGATTTTTAAATTACCACAAGTGATTAGGCGCTGTTCTGGATTGAGATTGCTATTACGCGCTAAACGCAACAAGGATTCAACTTTAGCAGTAAAATAGTCAATAGAAATAGGCTTTGGTTGGTAATCCCAAGCCCCCATTCTTAAGCCAGAAACTTGATCTATTTCGTCTACCCGTTCCGTAAGAAATAATACGGGTAAATCTTCATACAGTCGGCTTAATTGGCTATACAGATTAAAGCCCGCATCATACTCATGGCCCAAGATAATATCCAAAATCACCAAATCTGGTCGTTGCTGAAGTAATGCTTTAAGAGCACTATGTTGATCCGCAAAAGCCAATACCTGCACTGGCATACGTGCCAAAGCCCGCACATAATTATTGCGTTGGTCATCATCATCTTCAACGATGGCAATACAGGGTTGGTGTTGCATATGGGCTCCTTTTACTTAAAGGTAGCACAGCTTGGGGTGGGAACAGAATAGATGATTACGCTCAAGTGGCAATCTCCATTATATTTCCATAGATAGTCGCCGTTTTGGCTTTTTCAGTATGTATTGATAAGCTATTCAAGCTAAAATTGCCCCATCACAATCGCCTGAGTAGAAGCCATGTTTCTAACACTGCTGCAAGAAACGTTACAAATCACCGCGCCTATTTTTCTGGTGGTTATTAGTGGCTATGGTTTGCGCCACCTTGGCCTCTTAGACGATCATTTTATAAGTATGGGCTCACGCTTAGTATTTAATTTTACGTTACCCATTCTGCTGTTTATTAGTATCGCAACAAAACCCTTAACCTATGGCGTGACGCTTACTTCCGCCCTCGTAGGGGTAGTAGCTACCCTACTAATTTGGGGCCTGATGGAGATGGTTTCACGTTGGCTAGTCCACCCTCGAAGTGACCGCGGTGTCGTGGCCATGTGTAGTTTTCGCTCAAATTTAGGCATTGTAGGCTTGGCCTACTGTTTTAACGCTTATGGTGAGACGGGTGTGGCTGCCGTGGCAATGTATTTGGCCTTGGTAACTACGGTATATAATGTGGCTTCTGTTATTACCCTGAGTCGCAAACAAGCCAATGTCACCAGTATTCGCCTAACCCTAATAAGCATCAGTCGTAATCCATTGATTATTGCTATTGTCGTATCTTTGCTATGGTCGGTGGTTAACTTGCCAGTGCCCTCTGTGTTGAATGCAACAGGTAATTACTTTGCCGCCATGACTTTACCCTTGGCCTTATTATGTGCTGGTGGCAGTCTGAGTCTGAAGGCCTTTAAAAATAATGTCGGCAAGGTTTGGTTGGCCACTTTTGCTAAGTTAGTACTTACCCCCCTAGTAACGTTTTTATTAGGCTATATGGTGGGTTTAAGGGGTATGCATTTAGAATTAATTGTGCTGATGAGCTGTGCCCCAACGGCGGCAGCTAGCTATGCCATGGCTCGGGCTATGGGGTCAAATGATAAACTTGCGGCCAGTATTGTGGCCATCACAACATTAATATCTTTTGCTACCGCAGCCATTATTATCAGCCTGTTGCGTATTAGTGCGTTGGTATAGTTTTACTTAATAAGCTGCGCGCACAAAAAAAGGGATGCTGCATAATGCGCGCATCCCTTTTTAGTTGGCGCCCAAAGGACGCATGATCAATTACACCAAATGGGCGATAGCGTCGCGCTCTTCTTCCAATTCAGCTTGGGTTTTGTCCATATAGGCGCGGGAGGCAGCGTCAATATCTAAACCTTGCACAATACTATAGTCACCATTTTCACAGGTTACTGGGAATGAATATACCAGACCTTCAGGAATACCATAGGAGCCGTCAGAAGGAATACCCATGGATGTCCAAGCGCCATTGGTGCCAGCTGCCCATAAACGCATATGATCGATGGCCGCATTAGCCGCTGAGGCAGCAGAAGAAGCGCCACGGGCCTTGATAATTGCCGCACCACGTTGCGCGATAGTAGGGATAAAGTCAGTATCAATCCAGTTTTGGTCGACCATATCTGTTGCCGCTTTGCCATTAACAGTAGCGCGAGTAATGTCAGCATACATAGTCGCTGAGTGGTTACCCCAAATACATAGATGCTCAATATCGCTTACGGTAGCGCCAGCCTTATTGGCTAGTTGAGTTAGGGCGCGGTTATGATCAAGGCGCGTCATAGCGGTAAACTGACGTGGGTTTAGATCAGGGGCGCTATTCATAGCAATATAGGCATTGGTATTAGCAGGGTTGCCGACAACTAGTACCTTAACGTCTTTATTGGCATTGTCATTGATAGCTTTACCTTGTGCGGTAAAGATATTGGCATTAGCTTCCAATAGATCTTTACGTTCCATGCCTGGGCCACGTGGGCGTGCACCTACTAGCAGTGCGTAGTGAGCATCGTCAAAGGCCACATTAGCATCATCAGTGGCTGTGATAGAAGCAACTAGAGGGAAGGCACAGTCTTCAATTTCCATTACCACACCGTTTAGAGCACCTAAAGCAGGTGTGATTTCCAATAACTTCAGGTTAACAGGCTGGTCGGCGCCAAGCATTTCACCTTGGGCGATACGGAAAATCAAAGAGTAAGATATTTGACCGGCGGCACCGGTAATAACTACGTTTACTGGGGTCTTCATGGGTTGCTCCATTGAGAAAGTAAAGGGGGTGACCAAAAATGAGGACGTATTATAACCAAACTGGAGTCATTGCGATATGCTCCTTATAACTATCCAATATCAACCTATAAAATAACGCTTTTTACTTGCGTTAATACTTAAATGTAGTAGCTTAGGGTTTCGAAAAAATGACCGACATCAGACGGGTAAAAACAATGCATTACGCAAAACTCAAAAATGGACATTTAGCTGCTGTTTTAGATAAGCAAATTGTAGGTTTAACAGAAGCGGCTTCACGCTTAGATAGGCCCTTACCCGCTACTTGCCTACACGAGCTTATTGCTGCTGGTGCAAAAGCACAGACTGAGGCCGAAGCCTTGGCTATGGCGGCATTGCAACAAAAAGTGGCTTGTGTGGATTATGATAGCCAGTTATTGCAAAGCCCATTGGGGCATGTAAAGCGTAATATTTTTTGTATCGGTAAAAATTATGCTGCTCATGCGGCAGAAATTGCTGCCAAATTAAATGAACAGACCGTGGTGCCGGAATACCCCGTGGTCTTTACCAAAGCCACCAATACTTTAAGCGGCCCCAATGACCTGATTCCTCTGCACTCAGGTATTACGGAGAAAATAGACTATGAGGGCGAACTGGCCATTGTGATTGGTAAGCGAGGCACCAATATTCAGCCACATGAGGCATGGCAATATATCTTTGGCTATAGCTGCTTTAACGATGTTACCGCCCGGGATATTCAACGTCGCCATAATCAATGGCATTTGGGTAAAAGCCTTGATGGCTTTGCCCCCATGGGGCCAGTGGTGACACCAACCTATGGGCAGCCTTTGGATGGCGATATTACCTTAACTTGCTCAGTTAACGGCGAAGAGCGCCAACGTGCCAAATTAGCGTTGATGATATTTGATATCCCTACTATTTTGGCCACCCTATCGAAAGGCATTACTTTAGAACCTGGTGATGTAATAGCCACTGGCACCCCGGCTGGTGTTGGTATGGGATTTACCCCAGCTAAGTTTTTACAGCCAGGTGACCAAGTGGAAGTAACTATTGATGGCACTTTGCCATTAGTTAACCAAGTTGCTTTTGAATAGGCAGGCAAACTATTTACAGGCTGCTAGACTTAAAAGTCGTTATTGTTCAGCAGCGCTATGCAAATTAGGCTCTTGTTTTTTCATAACTATACATACCTAATACTTCACATAGCCCATTCAATTATTGCAAAAGCAAGGAAGCTATATGGCAATTAATCACTGGCCTGCTTGTGAGCGGCCAAGAGAACGTTTATTAGAAGTTGGCTCAAGCGCACTATCTGATGCAGAATTATTAGCTATTTTTTTGCGTACCGGTTGTGCTGGTCGGAGCGCTGTGGATTTAGCGCGCGCCTTAATGGCTGAATTTGGCAGCCTCAATGCATTGTTAGATGCGTCGCAAAGGGAAGTTTGCCAATTGCCCGGTATTGGCCCCACCAAATATATCCAACTGCAAGCCATAAAAGAATTGGGTTTGCGTTTAACTCGTGAAGAGCTACAAGACCCT
>DNNY01000080.1:5463-6458 GCA_003497765.1 Oceanospirillaceae bacterium | reverse complement strand
TCTGATTTACCCTATAACGTTGGCGCGGCTTAATGTCCTCTGGTAACAACGCGAAAAAGTTATTACAAGTCAGCTATTGCTGAGTTATTGGGTTATATCCGTGGCTATGATAATGCCGCTGACTTCCGCCGTCTGGGTACCAAGACCTGGGATGCTAATGCCAATCTAAATGAAGCTTGGCTTAATAATCCCTACCGTAAAGGTGAAGATGATTGTGGCTTTATTTATGGCAAAGTAGGGCGCAATTTCCCCAAGCCAGATGGTGGTAGCCTGGATTTACTGCGCAAAATTTATGACGACTTAAAAGCAGGTCGTGATGATCGGGGTGAGATATATACCTTTTACCATCCGGGCGCTTTTCATATGGGTTGTCTGCGCCCATGTATGTATAGTCATCACTTTTCTTTATTAGGGGATACTCTCTATTTAAATAGTACGCAACGCAGTTGTGATGTGCCCTTGGGATTAAATTTTAATATGGTGCAGGTGTATTTTTTCCTTGCCATCATGGCTCAAATTACTGGTCATCAAGCAGGTCTTGCCTATCATAAGATAGTCAACGCTCATATTTATGAAGATCAATTGGCGTTAATGCGTGATGTGCAATTAAAGCGCGAGCCTTTTGCTTCACCGACATTAAATATCAATCCGGATATTAAAACCCTAGAAGATTTGGAAACTTGGGTAACAGTGGATGACTTTGAATTAGTGGGCTATGAAAGTCACCCACCTATTGCTTACCAGTTTTCAGTGTAAATTTACTTGAAGTATACAGATGGGAAAACTAATGCCACATTACTGTTGTTAGTCGAATTAGAGCGACTGGGATTACCCACCCATTTCATTCTGTTAAATACAAAAGTTATTTATTGCTAGTACTTTTTTATAGGCATGCAGTAATATTTTGGGGAATACCACCAAAACTATCCCTGCCAATAATACCAAGGCATCTGACAACAAAATGGATTCCAGTACAGGCTTTCCATATTCTAGAC
>DNNY01000080.1:4943-5220 GCA_003497765.1 Oceanospirillaceae bacterium | reverse complement strand
TGATGCACCAGAACCAATCAACTTGCCAGAATAAGTTACTGCTAAATATACGCCTAACAGAAAGCCACCAACTTTTACCAACCCTGACTCATCAATATTTGTGTCCGTATGCGTAGTCAGTTTGATAGCGATTGTTGGTGCCAAAACCCATAACAAGACAGCGACAATATAGGGTATGCTTACGTAGCCAAAAAAAGCTCCACTCGATAGCCTAGTATCAATATCTATAAAAGGGAACATGGATATAAATGCAAATGTTTGTCCAAGCGCTTGGACA
>DNNY01000080.1:0-4716 GCA_003497765.1 Oceanospirillaceae bacterium | reverse complement strand
TTTGTCCAAGCGCTTGGACAAACAGATAGACACTAACCAATCTTAAGGCTGCAATCATGATCATCTTTATACCATTCATTTGAAGTCGCACCTTGCAGTGCGACATTACCAAATCAATAAGCCTAGCAGATAATAATTAGTCCAGCTTAGATATATCCCGAACTGCCCCTTTATCGGCACTGGTGGCCATCTTGCCATAGGCTTTTAGAGCACTAGTGACTTTGGGTGGTCGCTCAGCGGCTGGTTGCCAAGCGTTTTTGCCCTTCTCTTCCATAGCGGAACGTCGAGCAGCCAGCTCATCATCACTTACCATAACATCAATGCTGCAATTGGGGATATCAATGCGGATCATATCGCCTGCTTCAATCAGAGCGATATTGCCACCACCAGCCGCTTCTGGGGATACATGACCAATTGACAAACCAGATGTGCCACCAGAGAAGCGGCCATCGGTTAATAATGCACAGACTTTACCTAAACCTTTAGATTTAAGGTAACTGGTGGGATACAGCATTTCTTGCATACCAGGGCCACCACTAGGTCCTTCATAGCGGATAACCACTACATCACCAGCCTTTACTTTATCGCCTAGAATATCAGCCACGGCATCATCTTGGCTTTCACAGATATGGGCAGGGCCTTCAAATACCCAGATGCTTTCGTCAACACCAGAAGTTTTAACAACGCAACCGTCTGCGGCCAGATTACCTTTTAGAACAGCCAAACCGCCTTCCATAGAATAAGCGTTTTCTAGACTTCGGATACAACCCTCGGCGCGATCATCATCTAAGGTTGGCCAGCGGGTGGCTTGACTAAAGGCTGTTTGGGTAGGAATGCCGGCAGGGCCGGCTTGATAAAATTGCGCAACATCAGGGTCTTTGCTATTCACAATATCCCATTTATCCAAGGCTTCTCCCATGGATGGGCTATGCACAGTGGGTTGATCCGTATGCAGTAAACCAGCACGGTTGAGCTCACCAAGAATGCCCATTACGCCACCAGCCCGATGGACATCTTCCATATGATACTTAGGGGTATTGGGGGCCACTTTACATAGTTGAGGTACGCGTCTGGAAAGAGCATCGATATTGCTCATATCAAAGTCTATTTCACCTTCTTGGGCTGCGGCTAGCAAGTGCAGGATAGTATTGGTAGAGCCCCCCATAGCAATATCCAGACTCATGGCGTTTTCAAAGGCGTTAAAGTTGGCAATATTGCGTGGTAGCAGGCTGGTTTCATCGTTTTCATAATAACGCTTGGTAATATCAACAATCATGCGACCGGCATTGAGGAACAGTTGTTCCCGATCGGCATGAGTGGCTAGCAAGGAGCCATTACCTGGTAAAGATAGCCCCAAAGCTTCCGTTAAGCAGTTCATTGAATTGGCAGTAAACATACCTGAACAAGAGCCACAGGTGGGGCAGGCGGAGCGTTCATACTCTTCAACTTTCTCATCGTCGGCATTGGGGTCAGCCGCAATTACCATGGCGTCAACCAGATCCAGTTTGTTCTCACTGAGTTTGGTTTTACCCGCTTCCATCGGGCCACCAGAGACAAAGATACAGGGGATATTAAGACGCATAGCCGCATTTAGCATGCCTGGGGTGATCTTGTCACAGTTAGAGATACATACCATGGCATCAGCACAATGGGCATTAACCATATATTCTACCGAGTCGGAAATAATATCCCGAGAGGGCAAGGAATAGAGCATGCCATCGTGACCCATGGCAATACCATCATCAACGGCTATAGTATTGAATTCTTTTGCCACACCACCAGCACGTTCGATTTCCCGCGCTACCAATTGTCCCAAATCTTTTAAATGCACATGGCCAGGTACAAATTGGGTAAAGGAATTACAGACGGCAATAATAGGCTTTTTAAAGTCTTCGTCTTGCATGCCAGTGGCGCGCCATAAGGCACGAGCACCGGCCATATTGCGGCCTGAGGTGGAAGTTTTAGAACGATATTGAGGCATAATCTTAATCTACTTTTTGTTAATTTAGGGCGCGAACGTCTTAGCGAAGGGCCTTAGTAAATACTTTTGAGTTACGTTGGTAATTATACAACTGCTGCTTTTCAGCAGGTAATGCTTTTAGTGTTGAAGGCGCAAAGCCATTCTCTACAAACCAGTGGGCAGCCGCAGTAGTGAGGACAAAAATTTGGTCTAAGCCTAAACGCTCAGCTTGTTTCTCAATATGCTGCAGTAAAGCGGCGCCCCTGGAAGCACCACGATAAGCACTATTGATGGCTACACAGGCTAATTCTGCCTGGCGTTCCTCCGCAAATGGGTAAAGGGCAGCACAGCCAATAATAGCACCATCAAGTTCGATAACACTAAAGTAATGAATTTCGGCTTCGAGCAATTCTCTTGAGCGACGAACCAATAAACCATCTTGTTCCATGGGCCGGATCAATTCGAGAATGCCGCCAGCATCATCTATGGTAGCCGTTCGAATTTTCTCGTAACTTTCTTTGACCAACATGGTGCCAGAGCCATCACGGCTAAATAGTTCAGTTAATAGGGCACCATTGACTTGATAGCTAAGAAGATGGCCGCGTTTTACCCCAGCTTCACAAGCTTGACTGAGCACTTCCAGGTATACCGAAAGTTCCGTAGCTTGCTGTGTTTGATGTTGTTGCACCAGCCGCTGGGCGGCTTTGGTTAACAGCTCAGTTACTCGTTCGCCGCGGGAGTTAGTGATCCCACTTTCAGCTCCCAACATAATCAACTTATCGGCCTTCAGGCTAGTAGCAACTTGCCCAGCAACTTGTTCAGCTGCAAGGTTAAAGCCCTCACCCGTTGGGGAGTAACCTAAACAGGAAATAAGCACTAAACTATTTAGTTCTAATTGTGCTCGAATAGCCTTGGCATCAACCCGACGCACAGTGCCATTGTGGGCGTAGTCGATGCCATTATGGATGCCAATAGGCTGGGCAATAATAAAGTTGCCACGCACCGTGCGAATTCGTGAACCTTGCATGGGTGAATTGGCTAAGCCCATAGAAAACATAGCTTCCAGCTTAGCATTTTGCTGACCAACAACGGCACTTACCAATGACATTTCTGCAGCGGTGGTGATGGTCTCGCCATGCTGGCCACCATTGGTCAAACCAGCATTTTTTCTAGCCGCGGCGATCTGCGGTCGGCTACCATGCACTAATACTAGCTTCACTCCTAGACTACTTAACAGATTAATATCATGAACTAGGTGCTTAAAGTTATCATGATCCACTGCCTCACCAGATACGTAAACCACAAAGGTACGTCCACGGTGTGCATTGATATAGGGAGCAGAGTGGCGGAACCAGTTAACATAATCCTGGTCAGGTTGTTGCACGATATTGCCTTCTTGATAGTTCGGGTTTTATTGGGTGTGATTTTAACCGCAAACGTTAGTATTGGAAACCCAAATCAACTTAGGGGCTGGTGATGGCTAGATAAAATTCAGATTTTCGTGAACCGCCAAAATAATTGTATGGGCAATTCACTATTTGGATTGCATCTTGGATGCAGTCATATTACTGATTTGGTTTTTTTATTGAATAAATATGGCTATAGTCTTTGCCTACAGTTTAGGCAAATTTGCCTGTTAGCTAATTGATAATATTTCTGGACTTTTATTTACAGGATTAATAATGGTTGTTCCCCAAGAACAAGTGCCCGCTCTACTCAATACTGAGGCACAGCAAATGTGGGCTCGTCTAACTGATATTCTGGGACAATCTGACCAGCAACACTGGCAAGCCTGTTTGCCTTATACAGAAGCTATTAAAAAGGTCATGTTAGCGAGTCCTTGGTGTCTACAAAACTGGTTAGTCGAACCACAACTGCTAGATCCACAATGGTTTGCGCAAGCATATGATAAAGCCGGTATGCATCAGGAGCTGGCAGAGGCTATGGCCGAGGTTAACCATGAGAAGCAGTTGGCCAAGGCCTTAAGAGTATTTCGCCGCCGCCATCAACTGCGTTTAGTATGGCGAAATACCTTGCGCTTATGTACTAGTGCTGAGTTGACTCAAGAAGTCACCAATATGGCGGATATCTGTATTGAGTTGGCTCTACAATGGCACTATGACCAAGCCGTAGCTAATTGGGGCCAACCTCAAGATGCACAGGGTAATCCACAGCATATGGTGGTGCTAGGGATGGGTAAGCAGGGTGGTAGAGAGCTTAATCTGTCGTCTGATATTGATTTGATATTTGCTTTTCCTCAACTAGGCGAAACCCACGGTGGTAAAAAAAGTTTGGCTAACCAACAATTTTTTATTCGCCTTGGTCAACGCTTAATTCAGACCTTGGATCAAACCACCGTCGATGGTTTTGTGTTTCGAGTTGATATGCGTTTACGACCCTATGGCGAAAGTGGTGCTTTAGCGTTGCACTTTGCTGCTATGGAGCGCTATTACGAGGAGCAGGGTCGAGAGTGGGAGCGTTATGCCTTAATTAAGGCTCGAGTCGTTGCTGGTGATCAGCAGGCGGGAGCTGAATTACTAGAGACTTTGCGGCCCTTTGTTTACCGCCGCTATCTCGACTATAGCGCTATTGAGTCTTTACGCAGTTTAAAGCAAATGATTGCTGTGGAGGTGCGGCGGCGTGGCTTGGATAACAATATTAAGTTAGGCAGTGGGGGTATCCGAGAAGTTGAATTTATTGCCCAGGCATTACAGTTAATTCGACGCGGTCGCGATCAGCGCCTACCGACCCCCAGC
>DNNY01000064.1 GCA_003497765.1 Oceanospirillaceae bacterium | reverse complement strand
TAACCAGCCTTTGCCATGCGAGCATTCGATTGGCTGTTGAGCGATAAACACTATTAATTCCCACTAAAGTAATACCACGCAAAATAAAAGGCATTACCGTTGCTGGAAAATCAAAGCCTTGGGCTAAACCGCAGGCAGCCACCACCCCATCACTCTTGGTAGTGGCACAAGCATTAGCTAAAGTATGGCTACCCACGGTATCAATAACACCGGCCCAACGCTCTTTACCTAACGGCTTACCTTTGGCACCTAATTGAGCGCGGTCCATAACCTCCACAGCCCCCAAACGATGCAAATAATCAGCTTCATCGACACGGCCAGTGGAAGCCACCACACTAAAGCCCAGTTTCGCTAACAGTGCAATGGCTACACTGCCCACACCACCTGCAGCACCCGTTACCAGTATTTCACCCTGCTCTGGTGTCACATTATGTTGTTCTAGTGCCAATACACATAACATAGCCGTATAGCCTGCTGTACCTATGGCCATAGCCTGTTTACTGGTTAACTCTGCAGGTATAGGGGTCAACCAATCACTTTGTACACAGGCCTGTTGGGCCAAACCACCCCAGTGCAACTCGCCCAAACCAAAACCATTCACCATAACGCGTTCACCGACGGCAAATTCAGGATTTAAAGAGCTTTCTACCACCCCAGCTAAATCCACACCTGGCACCATGGGAAATTGCCGCACTACGGGTGATGTGCCAGTAATGGCTAAACTGTCTTTAAAGTTAAGGGTGGAATAGTCTACTTTGACAGTTACATCACCAGTTGGTAATTGTCCCGCATCAACCTCAGTTAATTGGGCTTGATAATCATCGTTTTTATTTGTAATCAGTATGGCTTGCATGTTTTTATAATTCCCATAGCTGAATACTTATTAATATTGATCAGCCATATTATCTATCATGGCAAAGACAGTGGGCTCTCCATCAGCATTTACCTGATAAATGGTATAAGGGTTAAATCTATCCTCTACCTCCATACCAGGGCTACCTAAAGGCATGCCCGGCACTGCCAAACCAATGGCATTGGCTGGCGGATTAGCAATAAACTGCTGAATAAATTTAGCCGGGATATGGCCTTCAAATACAAAATCTTTGTAGACCGCAGTATGACATGAGCGATAACGATTGGTAATGCCCAATTGTTGCTTAATTGCATCAAGATCATCTGGGTGCTCAACTAATGTTTGAAAGCCAGCTGCTTGTGCATGCTCAACCCAAGCGCCACAACAACCACAAGTAGGGCTTTTATATACAGTCATAACTGGATCAATCGCCAGCGAAGTCTCAGCATACTTGAGAGAGTCATCTGAGCAACTTATCAATACAGCCATCAAGCTGGCAATCAGGGAGAACTTAATTAAATTAATTCTATACATCTGCAACCCCTTTCATTATATATGGTGATAAATAACAAGTATTAGCCATAACTAAATATAGTCATAAAACAACATAAAGTTAACTTAACAACCCCATAAACAATATTAGTGAACAATCATTTTTTGAAAGCACCCAACCTAACTGCTTAAGCTAAAGCAAAACAACCCAAACTAGCCCCCTTAATCTTAGGTGAGGCTAACTTTTTAGGCCGAGGCAGGGCCAACTGCAACTTAATAGTGTTTGCCAATTCCTGCGGCTGTATATGGTTTGGTGAAAACACCTGACACTGATCCACACGCTCCAAGTCGGCTGCATTGGCAAACTGATCTGTAGAAAATGGCATAATTATTTGACGAACCCCCATAGCCAAGGCTTCCTGAACACTATTATTACCACCGTGATGAATAACCAAATCACAGCCTGATAACAGCCCTACTTGGGGCAAGCTAGAAGCCACCAGCCAGCTATCAGGAATGGGCTCAAATAAGGCCTTATCATTGGCGCCAATAGCCATAGCCACACGGGCATCAATGCGTTTAAGGGCTTGAGCTATGGTCTTTAGCACTTCAGAACGATGGGACAAAAAGGTCCCAAACGCCACATAAATCTTGGGCACATCATCGCCATGATCTAACCACCTTTCCATGTCTTCGGTTAATGCTTCCTCACGCACCAGAGGACCAATAAACTGATGGTTTTTCGGCAGCAATGGCAGCCTTTCAGGTGCGCAGTAGATTGCAGAACTATTATATAAAACCTGCTGGCCATGGACTCGAAAAGCATTGTCGACAGGCTTCATGTGGGGGGCAACTGCCGCCAGTGCCTGATTCCAGTTGTGGGTAAATGCCTTGGCTACTCTATCTGTAATCGCTGCAAGGTCAGCAAGTTCTTGCGGCTCAGGCAAGATAGATTGTGGCCAAATAGCTGGCATACCATAATGCTCCGCCCCCACTGGTAGCTGACTTGGGTGGCCTGGCACTAGAGTGGTAAAAGGTCTACCCGTGGCATAGACCCCTAAGGTCGAACCAAAGGACACCTGATCTACCAAAATATCATCGGGATCCAATACCTCACATAGCTCTGCAATACGCTTTGCCACAGCTACAGGTTGCCACAACAAATCAGCTTCTCGTTCTGAGGCCTGACAGCGCAAGGCAGCTATGGGCCCTTCCTTAGTCGCATCAAGAAAGCGTTTAATGGATGGATTTTGCTTGGCAATACCACTATTACTAGTGTCACTTAAGGTTAGTAAAGTCCATTCAAAACCTTCGGCCTCAACGTAGGGTGCCATATTTTTACCAGTCGCAAATACCACGCGATTGCCAGCTAATTTAGCTACCCGAGCAACGGCAGCTAAAGGACGGTAATGAGAAATAAAATCCGGGCTGATAACCAATAGCGTCATAGGTTATTTCGCTCGTGAAGATATAATCTCGTCAATTTTTTTGCCATATTGCCAATGGTGTAGTGCTCCTCCACCTTGTGCAGTGCCCTACTTTTCCTATCTGGGCGCGTGACTAGGTTAAAGCCATGGTGGATGGCTTGGCCTAGGTCATCATCCGGCGCTACCAAAATACCCGTATCATCATGAGCAACATAGGTGGGCGGTCCGCCTGTACTTGGGGCAACCACGACTAAACCAGTCGCCAAGGCTTCGAGCAGTGGTAAACCAAATTCCTCTTTTAAGGCACCATCAACATAGATACCACCCTCTGCCCAATATCCAGGCAATCCCTCGACAGCCGCTACCATTAACAGGGCAATATCTGCCCTAGGTCGGCCACCAAGTAAAATCAAACCTGAGCGACGGTCATCATCTAGGGCAACAAGGCCATCTATTTCTGCCATAACAGCTTTCTCGATGGCTGTTGGATTAGTTATATCCCCACCAGCAATCACCAGATTGCAGGTGTTATATAGATCTGAATCTTTAGCCCATGCCTCAACAATACGAGCCATACCTTTACCAGGGTGCATCCGCCCTACACTAAGTAAGATAGGTAAATGCCGACGATTGGGGTCTATGCGATGCTGTAAATCCTGAATAATAGTGTGTTTATTGTGTTGCTGGGAGTCTTGATATACTGCCTTTACCTTATCCAGCAAGGCTAAATCAATGCCTTCAGCAATAGTCATCACAGGCTGATCTTGAATTGCTGGTGACGGCGATAACGAATGTAAAATTGACTGGCTGCGCGGCTGTGGAAACACTGCTAACTGTTTGGCTTGTTTGACCATTCGCTCCAGCATGCGCCCCCGATACCAAAGATTTTGTGTCGCCTCAACGCTCATAAAAGTCTGGCGATCAAGCTGTTCACTCGACCTAAGAGAATGCAACACATTATGGGGATCTGGAGCAAAACTAAAACAAACGGGAATCGACAAACTATGGGCAACCTCAGCGGCAGCCAAAGTAGCTACATCAAGCATTCTTAAGTGCAACACATCGACGCCACCAAAATTACCCAGCGCCCGCCTTATGCCGCGTTTAATCGTAGGCAGATGCTCCCAAGCGTTAGCACCATTTATAGATAATGCCTCATATCCCACATTAATAGCAGCATAGGTTAATGGTTGTTTATCTTCTTGCTGCAAGCTAGCGAGGGCTTTATCACCATCACCAAGCCCTAGGGTCAGCACCTGATGTATTTCTGGTTGCTTGACCAATGACTCTCCAAGGGAAACTAAAAGACTAGCCACACCTCCTGTGTCCCCACAACCACCAGCACTTAAAGTGCTATCAACATTAGCCAAAGACATCTGGCAAATACGTAACTGATTAGCTTCGGCACTAGACGCTTTTTTATAGCTAGATTGATGGTCAAACAATGCTAGCTGGGCATAAACCCCTATGGCCGTATCATCCTTAAGCAATTGTGGTAATAAGCCAACAAATTTGCCCTTATGGCTTCCCATTGCACTGATAGCAGCCAGACGCACAGGCAAGGCCTCTTGCTGATCAGTCGCTATATTTGCTAGGGCAGTATTGGCCTTAGTAGTGTGCAAAACCCCCAAAAGGTCTACTAACCGCGCACGTTCAGTGAGGCTATCATTAACGGCAAGGGCCTCAATTAATAACCGTGTAATAAGCGCTGGTTGAAAATGTGCCCAGTGTGACAAGGTTTGATGGGCATGCATGGTATCCATGCCACCCACACAAAGCTGATTAAAAAGCCCAGGCAAAGCTTCCAGAATCGGTGGTCGCTGTGCCAACTTCCATGTTGCCTGCCGTCGCACGCTAGGGTCGGCATGAGATAAATAATCAAGCAGTACCTTACTGGCTTCTACTTGCGGTATCTCAGCAATTACCTCAATAGCAAGCAAGCTTGCCAGAGCATCTTCCTCTGCCATGATTATTAAGGCAGCAAGTAACGCTTGGGTGTTTATTGAGTGTTTGGCAAATTTAGCTAATAAAGCAGCGCTATTAAGCATAACCTGTAAGTCGAGCCGTTCAGCAGATGCCTGTAGGTCCGCAATTAACCTGTGCGCCATTTGGGGTGAAGAATAAGTTAAATGCGGTATTTGAAAATCAGTTATATTTTGCTGCATATTGAAATACTTCGCTTTATACCTATAGTAATAATTGTAAGTTGTCTAGATATGCGCCAGTCCATTACCACTATGTTAACCATAGTAAGGATAAAATAGCATGAAAATCAGTAAGATGTTACTTGATTATTTTAATGGTAAGAAATCTAAATCCACCCAAAAAAACCACACCAGGTTTCGTAATGATATTTGCAACCATTGGGATATGGACTACTTGTCCATGGAAGAATTAGAGAAATTGATAAAGGATGATGAGGTAAAAACCACCATTCCGAAGAAAAAAGAAGATAATTAAAGATATATTTAATTGTTTAATCTACCTGAATAGCCATAAAAAAATAGGCAAACCAAGTAACTATATTGATGACCTTGAACGCTACCCTAAGAAGTATTTCTCAGGGCAGCACCGTGTTAAGTTTGTTGAACTTTTTTGCGACTAGTGGCTAATCAAGCATCCCCTGATGACGAATAAACTCGATTATCTCTGGTAAACCTTTATGCTCTTTTAGGTTACTAAATACCCATGGCTTTTCTGGGCGCATGCGGTTGGTATCCGATTCCATCACACTTAAATCAGCACCTACATAAGGGGCAAGGTCGATTTTATTAATAACTAATAAGTCTGATTTGGTAATACCAGGGCCACCTTTACGCGGAATTTTTTCCCCTTCTGCCACATCAATTACATAAATAGTGATATCAGCTAATTCGGGACTAAAGGTCGCACTTAAGTTATCACCCCCACTTTCGACAAAGACGATATCTAGATTTTTATGGCGCTCAGCTAGAGTTTCCACCGCCGCTAAGTTCATGGATGCATCTTCACGAATGGCCGTATGGGGGCAACCACC
>DNNY01000184.1 GCA_003497765.1 Oceanospirillaceae bacterium | reverse complement strand
GACGGTGATGTGGCTGGCATCAAAAGCGCGACCATTAAGTTTGATGGTGAGTACGCCTTTGGTTGGCTGCGCACAGAAACCGGGGTTCACCGTTTGGTACGCAAATCACCTTTTGATTCAGGAGGGCGTCGGCATACGTCTTTTGCCTCGGTGTTTGTGTCACCCGAAATTGATGATAATGTCGAAATAGATATTAACCCTGCTGATCTACGGGTTGATACCTATCGTGCCAGTGGCGCTGGTGGTCAGCATGTAAACAAAACTGACTCGGCTATTCGCATCACCCACGAGCCTTCAGGTATAGTAGTACAGTGTCAGAACCAGCGTTCTCAGCATCAAAATCGAGACTCAGCTATGAAACAGTTGCGCGCCAAATTGTATGAGCGTGAAATGCTGAAGCGCCAAGAGGCCCAGCGGGCTTTGGAAGATTCCAAGTCTGATATTGGTTGGGGCAGTCAGATTCGCTCCTATGTGCTAGATGACCAGCGCATTAAAGACCTACGCACTAGCGTTCAAAGTAGTAACTGCGATAAGGTGCTTGATGGGGATTTGGATGAATTTATTGAGGCGAGCCTAAAAGCTGGCCTGTAACTACGGGAATAATGTTTGCATTATGAGTAACGCAAGTAATAACCCTGCCGGTATGCAGGACGAAAATAAGCTAATTGCCGAGCGCCGGACCAAGTTGGCGCAACGTCGTGAGCAGGGCAATGCCTTTCCTAATGATTTCCGCCGCGATGCCTATGCCCAAGATCTGCAAAACCAATATGGTGAGCTAGACAAACCTGAGCTAGAAGAGAGAGCTTTGCCAGTAAAAGTGGCTGGACGCATTGTGCGCAATCGTGGCGCCTTTATTGAAATTCAAGATGGTTCTGGCCGTATTCAGCTATATGTGAATCGTAAAGCTTTAAGTCCTGAGCAGCTAGCCGATATAAAATCTTGGGATTTGGGTGATATTGTCGCAACTGCTGGTATCCTCCAAAAATCAGGCAAAGGCGATTTGTATGTAGATATGCAAAAGCCACAATTACTAACCAAGGCTTTACGCCCGTTACCTGATAAGCACCATGGTCTGGCTGATCAAGAAATGCGTTATCGTCAGCGTTATGTAGATTTGATTGTTAATGATGAATCTCGCGAAACCTTCCGTAAGCGTACGCAAATTGTTGAAGCTATTCGCCAGTTCCTTATTCGGCATGAATTTATGGAAGTGGAAACACCCATGATGCAGGTGATTCCTGGTGGTGCTAGTGCCAAGCCATTTGTTACCTACCATAATGCTTTGGATATAGAGATGTTCCTGCGTATTGCACCTGAACTCTATCTTAAGCGTTTGGTTGTGGGTGGCTTTGAGCGAGTATTCGAAATCAACCGTAATTTCCGTAACGAAGGCTTGTCGACTCGCCATAACCCAGAATTTACCATGCTTGAGTTTTATTGGGCCTATGCTGATTATGAAGACCTAATGAACCTTACTGAAGCTATGTTGCGCGAAGTAGCTGCTCAAGTATTGGGTAGTACTAACGTTCATTATCAAGGTCAGGATTACGATTTGGCTAAGCCATTTAAGCGTATCTCAGTATTTGATTCTATTTTGCATTACAACCCTGACATAACCCCAGAACAACTGGCTGACGAGGTGTCTGCTCGGGAGATAGCTACTAATTTGGGTATCCCACTAAAAGCCTCTTGGGGCTTAGGTAAGGTACAGATAGAAATCTTTGAAAAGACGGTGGAAGATCGTCTGGATGAACCAACCTTTATTACCCAATATCCGGCTGAAGTGTCACCTTTGTCTCGTCGTAATGATAGAGATCCTTTTGTTACGGATCGTTTTGAATTCTTTGTTGGTGGCCGGGAAGTCGCGAATGGTTTTTCTGAGCTTAATGATGCCGAAGATCAGGCGCAACGTTTTATGGATCAAGTGGCGGAAAAAGATGCTGGTGATGATGAAGCTATGCATTACGATGAGGATTATGTCACGGCCTTGGAATATGGCCTGCCACCTACAGCTGGTGAAGGTATCGGGATTGATCGCTTGGTGATGTTTTTAACGGACGCTGCTTCTATTAGGGATGTGTTGCTGTTCCCACATATGCGGCCAGAAGCAAAATAAGTAACTATATAAGTGGGGGCTATCAGCCCCCACTTGCGTTATAGCTTAATACGTTCAAATACTTGTGGGTCAATGGTATAGGGCAGTGGCTGTAAGCTAATGGTACTGTCGGCAATACCATCTACAGTTAAGCTATCGCTTGCTGCTTCTTTAATATTAATGACAGCGGTACACCAATATTCATTGTCCGCTGTTTTAGCCACACTAGTAATTTGGCCAACGTTACTGCGTCCAGCGCCAGCAATGTTCATGCCTACTTCTAAGGGCTCTGCACTGTGAATATGGCAAATATGTAAGTGGCGCTTTAGTTTGCCTAAATATTGCATCCGTGCCACGACTTCTTGACCGGTGTAACAGCCTTTTTGAAAATCGATACTCCCCAGCTCCTGCAAATTAAGCATTTGCGGTACATATTGGCCACTGATAGTACCATTTACATATAACCAACCATCTTTAATTTGGTTGGCTTCCCACAAGGCAGTCGAGGTTGGTTCGGCAAGGTCACTTAATGTTTGCCATATTGCAGGGGCTGCTTCGGGTTGGCAGTAAATAACAAAACGCTGCTGGGCAGTGCTGGTGCAGTAGACAAAACCTTGGGCAAACTCTTTCAGCGCTCCTTCATTTAAGGGTATGTTAACCACTGCTTGTAAAGCTTGATGAGCTTGCTCTCCCCAAATGCCTAAACGCA
>DNNY01000046.1 GCA_003497765.1 Oceanospirillaceae bacterium | reverse complement strand
GCGGCCAACCTATACCGACCATACTGAATTGCGTGTCGTGCTTGGCTATCAACATGATTTATTTAGCCTTGCTAAACAAGCTCTATTTTTTTCCAGCACCTATACCCTGACGGATCGTGCCGACCGCATGGGTATGCGGTTATCGGGCCCAGATGTATCCTGTGACACAACGAGTATGCTGTCTGAGGGTATCTGTTATGGGGCTATTCAAATTCCCGCTGATGGCCAACCTATCGTATTACTTAATGATCGACAGACCATTGGCGGTTATCCGAAGATTGGTTCTGTTATTAGTCAAGATGCGGCGCGTCTAGCACAGCTTCGGCCAGGGGATACGGTTACATTTAAGGCAGTGGATCTGCATCAAGCGCAAAATATTTATGCTTTGGCCGCCTATCGTTTCCAACACACGCCCCTCGAGGCTATTAGTGAGTAAGCCTATGTCTACAGATTTGCTAAGCCTCAGCCACAGCATAGAAAATATTCTTGTGGCCCGCAATTTAAGGGGCATGCAAGCAGTACAATCGGCCTTAACACCAGGTTATTGTTTGCGTGCCGCGCAACTGCTACGGAATAAAACTGGGCATATCCTTATTGGCACTGGTTTTCCCGTGGTGGATACCTTTGAAACCGATGGCCCAGTGGGTGCCATTGCCCTCTATGAAACCCTTGCTTACCTTGGGGCTAAACCGGTAATCGTCTGTGGCCAACCTATTGTTGGTGCCCTTGCAGACCAATACCGCACCCATGAAATCAAAGTGGGAGAGCATAATCAACGTGAAGCAGAAGCCAAGCAAGCGCTAGCACACTATAACCCTGATGCCATCATTTCTATTGAGCGACCAGGGCAAGCCGCTGATGGTGGTTATTACAATATGCGTGGGGAAGATATTAGTGCGCGTACAGCCTGTTTTGATAGTTTTATCACCCAAGCTCAGTGTCCAACAATTGGTATTGGTGATGGTGGTAATGAAATTGGCATGGGCAAAGTAAGCGCTGCCCTGCAGGCCTTAAATATTGTCCCTGCGGTCACCAGTTGTGATGAGTTATTAGTAGCAGATGTATCTAACTGGGGCGCTTATGGACTTATCGCTTTCTTAAGCCTATGGCATAATGAGGACCTGTTAGGGCGAATTGATCCACTGACTATTCTCAATTACCTATCAAAACTCGGCAGTGTAGATGGTGTAACCCGTATTAATGAGCTTACTGAAGATGGTTTAACCCCTTCAGAAGGGTTGGCAGTGATAGCCGAAATTCGCCACACTATGCGCTTCTCAGAAGCTACTGAATCGGAGTGCTAGCATGCGTATCCGCAACCTAAATAGTTTTATTAAAGTGGCAAAACTGGGTAGTTTTCATGCCGCTGCTACGCAGTTGCATACCTCCCAACCCGCCATTTCAGCTCGTATCGCCACCTTAGAAGACGAATTAGGCGTCAGGTTATTTAAACGTGACCAAAGTGGCACTCAACTAACCACCAGGGGCATGCAGTTATTGCCTTTCGCTGAGCGTTTAGTAGCCATCAGCAATGAAATGAAAACCCAGCTTAATGACAAAGCACCGGAAGAAGGCATCTTCCGTATCGGTATTGCCGACACCGTGGCTCATTTGTGGCTTAAAGACCTGTTAAAGGTTTGGCGCGAACAGCATCCTATGATTCAGTTTGAACTGACTATTGATCTCAGCCAAGCCCTTTATACCCAGCTTCAAGAACACCATTTAGATTTAGCAATTATGGTCTACAGTGACCAAGGTGCTATTTTAACTAAGCCCCTGTGTGCTTACCCACAATCATGGGTAGCGACACCAGAATTTGCAGCCACCCATAAAGTGTCTTCTATTCAAGACTTAGCACACCTAACTATTCTCAGCTTTCCCATAAATACGGGACCTGGTAGACATTTACAACAGCTCTTCAAAGATCAACCAGAAATGCCCAAATTACATACCAGTAATTCAGTATCCGGCTTAATAGCCATGGCAGAGCAAGGTGCTGGCGTAGCTTTACTGACAGACCCTTTGGTACAAGGCGCCATCGATGCTGGTCGCTTAGAAAAACTTCATGTCTATCCTGAGGCGCCATTACTGCATTTCTGCACTGGCTGGCGCCAAGATGAGGATCGCATACTACCACAACTGCTGGCCGAATCTGCCAGCCAGTTGATCCAATCTCCTCTTAACCCCGGAGACTTTACCTCTATTGAAGATGGAAAGTATTAATATGAAAATTGCATACTTAAATGGCACTTATATGCCCCTAGATGAAGCCCGGATATCACCTTTAGATCGTGGTTTTTTGTTTGGCGATGGTATTTATGAGGTTATTCCTTCTTATGCTGGCAAAATGGTAGGCTTTGGGCCGCATATAGACCGTATGCTAGAGGGTTTGGCTACTTTAGAAATTGGTCTTGAATGGCGCCATAATGAATGGCGCCAAGTTTGTGAAGAATTGATTGCTCGCAATCCATCTCCACAATTAGGCCTCTACCTGCATGTGACCCGAGGTGCTGATAATAAACGTCACCACCCCTATCCACAAGGGGTTAAGCCGACGGTGTTTGCTATGCCCACGGAAATACCACCAGCACCCATTCCTGAACGCGACAAGGTCAAAGGCTATAAAGTCTCGAGCATGCTGGATAAACGCTGGCGGCGTTGCCAGATTAAGTCCATATCGCTACTCGGCAATGTGATGCATTTCCAAAATGGCTATGCCCAAGGTAATGGCGAGGTATTACTATATAACGATGCCAATGAACTAACAGAATGTGGTGCATGCAACGCCTATATTGTTAAGGATGGTACCCTTATTACCCCCCCACTAGATAACCAAATTCTAGCTGGTATTACCCGATTAATTGCCCTTGATGTGCTGCGTAAGGACGGCTCTATTCCCGTTGAAGAACGGGTAGTCACTATGGATGAAGTACGCCAAGCCGATGAAATTTGGATCTCCAGCTCTAGCAAAGAAATTGCTCCAGTAATTGAGTTAGATGGCCAACCTATAAGTGGTGGCTGCCCTGGCCCAGTATGGGAACAAGCGGCAAAACTGTATAGTGCCGGCAAATATAATTACTAAGTTACTGTTATTAAGGTTTCTGTATGGCTCGCCCCAGTTATTTACAAGTCGATCTGCCAGCCCTGATCCGTAATTATCAGTGGGCCTGCGAATTAGCTCCCAAGTCCAAGACCATGGCTATTATCAAAGCTGATGCTTATGGTCATGGGGCCATTGCTTGTGCCCGAGCTTTGGATGCTTATGCACCTGCTTTTGGGGTAGCCTGTATCGAAGAAGCATTACAATTACGTGATGCTGGCATCAATAAACCTATTCTGCTGTTAGAGGGTGCTTTTACCTCTGATGAGATAACCACTGCCGCCCAACAAAATCTTTGGTTAATGGTAGAGGATTCTTGGCAAGCTGAGGCAATTATCAATGCCACCCTACCTAAGCCAGTATCGGTGTGGGTTAAAATGGATACTGGCATGCATCGTTTGGGCGTTGCCCCCAAACGCTTGGCTGACCTAGTAGCTCAATTACGTAACAGCAACAATATTGATGCCGATATAGTTATCGCTAGCCATTTTGCCTGCGCTGATGAGCTTGATAATGATTTTACTAACCGCCAAATGAAATGTTTTTACGACCATCTTCCTGATGCCAAGATGTCTACTAGCTTGGCTAATTCAGCTGCGATTATGGCTTGGCCGCAAGCCCATGCCACCTGGAATCGTGCTGGTTATATGCTGTACGGAAACTCACCCTTAAACCTTGACCATAAGACTAGTCAGGGTTTAACACCTGTTATGTCTCTGCATTCTGCGGTGATTTCATTACGCGAAATTGGTGCTGGTGAGGGTGTGGGCTATGGTCAAGTATGGACCGCCCAGCGTGACTCAATAGTAGCTACTGTAGCAATGGGCTACGGCGATGGCTACCCTCGCCATGCTGGTAATGGCACGCCATTAATAGTTAACGGCCAGCGCGCCAGTCTTATTGGGCGTATCTCCATGGATATGTTAACCGTTGATGTCACTGATATTAAGGGTGTGGAGGTGGGAACCCCGGTCTGCCTATGGGGCCCAGATCTTAGCCCCAACGAAGTGGCAAACTATATTGGCACTATTGGTTATGAGTTGATTACCCGCATTGGTCAAAGGGTACCCAAAATCTATTCCTAAACTTCTGGGAAGTCCTTTATTCCCGTAGGCCCTCTAGACCTTGCGCATCCGTCTAGATGTCCGTTGCGCCCGAATGGACATTAACATACCAATACTTAACATCAGAGTTACTGCCGAGGTACCACCATAACTCACTAAGGGTAATGGCACGCCAACAACCGGCAACAAACCACTAACCATACCAATATTAACCACCACATAAACAAAAAAGGTCAGGGTTAAGCCAGCAGCTAGCATACGACTAAAAGGATCCTGTGCTTTACCAGCAATAATTAGTCCGCGGATTAAAATAAACAAATATAAAAATAGTAACAGTAGCACCCCTAAGAAGCCAAATTCTTCGGCTAATACAGCAATTATAAAATCGGTGTGGGTTTCCGGCAAAAAGTCTAAGTGAGATTGGGTACCTTGCAACCAACCTTTGCCAGTAAAGCCACCCGAGCCAATGGCAATTTTCGATTGGATAATATTCCAACCTGCCCCCAAAGGATCACTTTCAGGATCCAAGAAGGTCATTACTCGTTGTTTTTGATAGGCATGCATAAAACTCCATAGAACTGGCAATCCTGCGGCACCAGCCAATACGGCTAACATCATATAACGCCATAGCAAGCCACCAAAAAAGATAACAAATAAGCCTGATGCACCAATCAACAGAGCCGTCCCTAAATCTGGCTGTTTTGCAATTAGGAAGACTGGGATACCGACTAAAATAAAGGCCACTAAGGTATTCCCAAAGCTCGTTGGGTGGTTGCGCCCACATAAATACCAAGCCACCGTCAATGGCACTGCCAACTTTAACAGTTCGGAGGGTTGAAAACGTGGCATGCCAAATACTTGTAACCAACGTTGGGCACCTTTTGCACCCACACCAAATAACAATACAGCCACCAGCAATAGCACCCCAATAACATAAAATAATGGGACAAATCGCTCGATTTCTCGCAAGTTTATATGTGCCATTATCAGCATACCCAATAGGGCAACGCCATAACGCAACAGTTGCTTATTAACGGCTTCCTCACTAGCACCAGCACCTGAATAAAGTACCACTAAACCCAAGCCCATAATGCATAAAACTGGCAACAACAACCACAGATCAATACGACTACGAGACAATATACTAGGGCCACGGCGCAGAAAACTTTTGGCATCTGGCACAGAGCGTTGAAAATCAGCCATCATCTTGATCCAGTAAATAAGTGTCAAATAGCTGTCTAGCTAGAGGGGCAGCCGCAGAACTACCACCACCCCCATTTTCCACCACCACGGCTATTACAATAGCTGGATTCTCTGCCGGCGCCCAGCCAACAAATAGACCATGATCACGTAAGCGTTCGGCGACTTTCTCGGCATCATATTCTTCATCTTGCTTAATACCTTTTACCTGAGCAGTACCCGTCTTGCCCGCCATGCGATAAGCACTATCGGCACCACTGCGTCGGGCTGTGCCCATGCCCCCATGCATCACATCTTCCATGGCTTTATGCAAGCGATCCCAATCACTAGAATGGCGTAGTTTTACATCTTCAGGAATAACTGGCTGGCTACGATTAATCTGCTCAATAGCGCTCACTTCAGTGCCATCAATACTCTTAATCATACGTATTTGGTGCCATTTACCCTTATTAGCTAACACCATTGTCATGGTAGCCAACTGTAATGGCGTTGCTGAGAGAAAGCCCTGCCCAATACTTAAGTTCAAAGAATCACCCGGAAACCATGACGTGCTGCGCACAGCTCGCTTCCAAGTTTTGGTAGGTAAAACCGCTTCCAAGGCCTCTGGCTGATCAGCAATAGTAATTTGGCCAAGGCCAAATTTAGCCAAATATCGGGTCATGGGTTCATTACCCATTTGATGGCCAATATCGTAATAATAAGTATCCACAGACTCGACAATTGATTTATGCAAATCAACTTCGCCATGACCACCTTCTTTCCAATCACGATACAAACGACCACCTTCAGATAATTGATAGTAGCCGGGATCTTGAATAGAATAATCACGCCTAATCAAACCGGTATCTATACCGGCTAAAGCGATCACTGGTTTCACAGTAGACGCAGGGGGATAGCGCCCCCTTAAGGCACGATTAAATAATGGCAACTCATCGGAATTTCTAAGTTCACCATAGGCTTTACTACTTATGCCGGTGACAAATTGATTAGCCCCATAACTGGGCGCACTGACCATAGCCAACACCCCGCCCGTATTTGGGTCTATAGCCACAATAGCCCCCCGTTTACCCTCCAACAGTTGCGCTGCCTTTTGTTGCAAAAGCGCATCAAGATGCAGGGTTATATCCTGTCCGGGGACGGGTTCAACACGGTCCAAGACCCGTAATATGCGGCCTCGAGCATTGGTTTCCACGGTCTGGTAGCCGACCTTACCATGGAGCTCATTTTCATAAAATTTTTCGACACCCAATTTTCCTACATGGTGGGTGTCACTATAATTCACCGCATCTAAATAGGCGATTTCACGATCATTTATTCGCCCCACATATCCCAAGGCATGGACAAAGCCATTATCAAAAGGATAATAGCGCACCAATTCAGCTTCGACTCTAACGCCCTGTAAATGGTGCTGATTAACAGTAATTTTGGCAATTTCTTGTTCCGTTAATCGATACCTTAATGGAATAGAACTAAATGGCTTGCGTGCTTGACGTAAACGTCGTGCAAAGCGCTTGATATCATTTTCATCAATGGCAATGATGGTTTGTAATTGAGCAATCGTTGCATCTACCCCCTGCATACCACCATCAAGTAGCTCAGGGACTATAGCCACACTATGAGTGGCACGATTACCGGCTAATAAGCGACCTTTGGTATCATGGATCAGTCCCCGAGTGGGCGCTATGGGTTGCAATTGATGGCGATTATCCTCTGCCACAGTCATATAATGATCGTGATCAATAACCTGCAAATAAACCAAACGGCTTATTAATACACCAAATATTAATAAGATGATGCCCAAGGCAAACCACAAACGCATTTGAAAACGTTCGTTTTCATATTGCTTGTCGTTCATATTGGACCAAGACATAAGCAGGCCTACTTATGATAGGGGTGGTTATTAAGAATTGACCAAGCGCGGTATAGCTGTTCAGCTAATAATACGCGTACTAGTGGATGTGGCAAGGTAAGGGGTGATAACGACCACTTTTGATCAGCGCGTTGCAGGCAAGATGATGCCAACCCGTTGGGGCCGCCCACTAGCAAACTAACATTGCGTCCATCCATCTGCCAATCAGCACATTGTTTGGCTAGTTCCTCAGTACTCCAAGCTTTACCTTTGACGTCAAGTGCCACCACTCGATCATCTTGGGCAATGGCCGCCAACATGGCATCGCCCTCTTGCTGCATAGCCTTGGCGGGGTCAGCACTTGCACCGCGGAAGCCTAAAGGCAATTCCTGCAACTGCAATTGCATATAGGCAGGCAGGCGCTTGGCATACTCTTGATAGCCTGCGGTAACCCATGGGGGCATTTTGTTACCCACCGCCAATAACTTAATCTTCATGACCCAGTAAAACTAATCCTCTACTGTTAAAGTAGCTGCTGCATTATCTTGTAAAGCTGGATTCCATAGACGCTCCAAGTCATAAAAATCACGTGCCTCGGCCTGCATAACGTGGACAACAACATCACCCAAATCGGCCAATACCCAATCGCTACTGACTTCACCTTCTACGCCCAGAGGTGCATAACCAGCCTGTTTAGCCTTGTAAGATACTTCCTCAGCCAAGGATTTTACATGACGATTAGAGTTACCTGTGGCAATCACCATATAATCAGTGACACTCGACAAGCTGCGCACATCCAACTTAACGATATCCTTGCCTTTCATATCATCGAGGGCTTCAGTTACCAGTTCTAATAATGCTTCTACGGACATAGCCATAATTAATTTGTTTCCAAGTTATATAAATTTTGCGCCATTATATAATGGACTACCTCTGCCGGTAACATATGTTCCGGTGGTATTGTACCTTGCTCAAAGTGCTGCCTGATAGCCGTGGCTGAGACTGCGAATTGAGGCAAGCGCACAGTGGCTATTGCACCTTTAGGGCTAGCCATTAATTGTTGTGGTTGATTAACCTGATGCTGTTGCCAAAATGCCAACAAATCAACCTCTTTAGGTTCCAAACTGCCAGGTCTTTGCAACACCAATAAATGGGTATATTGCAGCAGTTCCCGCCACTTATGCCAAGTATGTAATTGGGCAAAGGCATCAGCACCAAGACACCATATCAACACCTCATCAGCATCCATTTCTGCACGTATACTTTTAACACTGTCATAAGTATAACTAGGCCCAAGTCGCTCAATTTCACGACTATCGACCAACAGCTGGGGTTTATCTGCACAAGCCAAACGCAACATATCTAGACGTTGTTGCGCACTTGCAGCAGGTTTATTACGATGGCTTGGTCTACCATTTGGCAGCAAGGTTACAGGTACCGATAACAGCTCGCTGAGGGCAATGGCAGAGCCGATATGACCCAAATGAACTGGGTCAAAAGTACCACCAAAGCAGACTTTAACCATGCTTAATCTACTTCCCTAGGGACGGGTATGACCATCACCAAACACAACATATTTTTGCGAAGTAAGGCCCTGTAAACCAACTGGCCCACGAGCATGAATTTTATCCGTTGAGATACCAATCTCAGCACCCAATCCATATTCAAAACCATCAGCAAAACCAGTACTGGCATTTACCATTACCGAACTGGAGTCTACAGCCGACATAAATTGACGCGCTTTGGTATAGTTTTCCGTGACAATAGCATCTGTATGGTGAGAACCATATTTATTAATATGGTTAATGGCGTCCTGCATATCCGCCACCACCTTGACTGCCAATATAGGCGCTAGATATTCCGCATACCAATCGTCTTCACTAGCAGCAATGACACCGGCACTACTACTCTTACCCAAAAGCGCATTGGCCTGCTCACAAACACGCAATTCCACCTCAAACTCTTGCAGATGTTGAGCAATCTCAGGCAGTAATTCCGCCGCACGAGAGGCTGATACCAGCAAGGTTTCCATCGCATTACAAACGCCATAACGGCGGGTTTTAGCATTGATACTAATATTGATGGCTTTGGTAACATCAGCTTCATCGTCTAAATACACATGGCAATTGCCATCCAAATGCTTAATCACTGGCACCCTAGCATCTTTGCTAATCCGCTCAATAAGCCCCTTACCACCTCGGGGCACAATCACATCAACATACTCTGGCATACTGATTAATTGACCTACCGCTTCCCTATCAGTGGTATTGACTACTTGCACTGCATACTCTGGCAAACCGGCCTGTTGCAGGCCCGCGGTAACGCAAGCAGCAATGGCTTGATTGGAATGACTCGCTTCTGAGCCGCCACGCAAAATGGCAGCGTTACCAGACTTTAAACATAAGCTGGCTGCATCAATAGTCACATTTGGGCGTGACTCATAAATAATGCCAACAACACCTAAAGGCACACGCATCTTGCCAATTTGGATACCAGAGGGACGATAGCTCATATCGGTAATTTCACCCACTGGGTCAGCTAAATCAGCAACCTGACGCAAACCTTCCATCATGGCATCAATACCAGCATCGGTGATCCGTAGGCGATCAAGCATAGCGGCATCTAGGCCATTAGCTTCAGCTGCTGCCAAATCCTTGGCATTAGCCGCAATTAATGCCGGACGAGCTGCATCCATGGCCTCAGCCATAGCCACCAAGGCCGCATTTTTTTGTGCGGTAGGCGTCTGAGCCAATGCAGCGGCTGCCGCTCTGGCTTGTTGACCTAGGGTGTGCATATACTCAATTACAGACATTTATTGCTCCCATTTATTGATCTTGTAACATGATTAGTGCTGGAGCCCATTCGGTATGGCTTTGCACAGACTAATCAATTAGCTTTTTCAAACCACTAATTATAGCTTGAAACCACCTAACAACGTAGTCATTTAGTGCAAATATACCCATATTGGCTGGCCTTTTGGGGGGGCAATGTTAAGCCCAAACCAAATAGACAACTCAAGCTAGTTTGATTAGGTACTTTCACCCCAATTTGGCATTAATGCCTGTGGTAAACATAATTGATCAAGAATGCGTGCCACTATAAAGTCGATGAGATCATTTATGCTTTGTGGCTGATGATAAAAGCCGGGGCTGGCAGGCATAATCAAAGCACCCATATTAGTTAGCTTGAGCATATTCTCTAAATGTATCGCACTATATGGCGCCTCACGAGGCACGATAATCAAAGGGCGACGCTCTTTTAGATGCACATCTGCTGCGCGCTCAATAAGGTTATCACAAGCCCCATTGGCAATGGCTGACAAACTGCCTGTACTACATGGACAAACCACCATCGCCTCGCCAGCACCAGAACCAGAAGCGACAGGCGCCATCCATTGTTGTTTACCAAAGACCTTAATTTGACCATCTTTAGCACCCACTCGTTCAGCAAAATAAGCCGTTTGAGCCTGCTTATCACCGGGTAACTGCCAATCAGTTTCAGTAGCTAAAACAACCTGTGCTGCCGATGAAAACAAAATATTTACCTGACAGCCTGCATTCACTAAACACTTTAACAAGCGTAAAGCATAAGGCGCACCAGAGGCACCTGTAATGGCCAAGGTGATCACCTTTGGTGGTTGTTGCAAAAGAGCCATGACAATACCTAAA
>DNNY01000147.1 GCA_003497765.1 Oceanospirillaceae bacterium | reverse complement strand
TCAAGCTGGTGCTTTAGTGCATGTATATACCGATGGTAGTGTGCAGGTCAATCATGGTGGTACGGAAATGGGCCAAGGCTTACATACTAAAATTGGTCAGATTGCAGCTGCCGAGTTAGGCGTTGACTTAGAGGCTATTGTGGTGACCGCTTCGCGGACGGATAAAGTACCTAATACTTCGCCCACAGCTGCGTCCAGTGGCACCGATTTAAATGGCCAGGCTACTAGGGCGGCGTGCGAAACTATACGTCAGCGGCTACAAGCGTTTGTGGCCGAAACCAAAAACTGTGAAGCTAGTGAAGTGCAATTAAAAGCCGGCCAAGTCTCCTGGCCAAGTGGTCATCAAAGCTTTGCAGAGCTTGTGCAAGCTGCTTATTTAGCCAGAATTTCTTTATCATCTACAGGGTATTATCGCACCCCGAAAATTTATTATGATCGTGATAAAGGGGCGGGTCATCCTTTCTATTACTATACTTGTGGGGCCGCGGTGACCGAGGTTGAGGTTGATCGCTTAACGGGTATGTACAAAGTTTTACGTACGGATATTTTGCATGATGCCGGCGCCAGTATAAATCCAGCCATTGATATTGGCCAAATTGAAGGGGCTTATGTACAGGGTATGGGTTGGTTAACCACAGAAGAATTAGTGTGGGGTGATGACGGTCGTTTGCAGTCCAATTCTGGAGCTACCTATAAGATCCCAGCTGTAGGCGATACGCCAGCCGAATTTAATGTGGCTCTACTAGAAAATAGCAGTAACCATGAAGCTACCATTTATCACTCTAAAGCAGTAGGTGAGCCACCCTTTATGTATGCAATTAGTGTTTGGAGTGCCTTACGTGATGCTATTTATCATGTAGGTAATGGAAAATGTAACCCGCAGCTCGACACACCCGCTACCCCAGAACGTGTGCTATGGGCTATGCAACAAGCTAAGGGAGAAACATCATGAAGACTTGGTTGCAAGCGCAATGGCAATGTGAGGAACAGGGGCAGGCCTATGTGCTTATTAGTATCTGTGAAGTGCAGGGCAGCAGCCCACGTAATACGGGTGCTAAAATGTTGGTCACTCTCGAGGATCAGTTTGACACTATCGGTGGCGGCCACCTCGAATATAAGGCTATTAAATACGGCCGTCAGTTATTACTTGATAAGCCCAATCAACAAACCACAGAATTGCAGCAATATGCTTTGGGAGCAAACTTGGGGCAATGTTGTGGTGGTCAAGTGACGCTACTTTATGAGCAGATGGGTGTTTCTAAGATGCCAGTGGTAGTGTTTGGAGCTGGCCATGTGGGGCGAGCCCTAATGCCTATCTTGGCGTCTCTGCCAGTAGCAGTGACTTGGGTTGATAGCCGTTACGATATGTTGCCTAAACAGGTACCTGCTGGCGTCCGTTGTGTGCATGAGGAACATCCTGTAGACGCGATTGCCGATTGTTTGCCGGGTAGTTGTTATCTTATTATGACCCACCATCATGGTATGGATTTGCAGTTAGCTGAAGCTGCGTTGCAGCGTGGTGATGGACGTTATATTGGCGTTATTGGGTCACGTACGAAAGCGGCTCGTTTTCGTCATCGGCTCTTGGCAAAAGGTTTAGCTGAGTCCATGGAGACATTTCATTGCCCTATGGGAGAAGCCAGTATTCAAGGTAAATTACCCATGGAAGTAGCCCTATCTGTTGCTGCAACGATCATAAAGCTATACCAAAAATTGCCTCATGCTGAGGTGATACCAACGCCTGAGCTGGCTACTGAAACAGTTTTACAGGCGCGTAAGGAAAAAGTATAAGCATGTCTATACATTCTCACCCGGTGCCCGGCACCCGATTTCTACGTGGCCCTTTATTACACTGTCTGGCTGAACCCGATAAAAATACTGATGCAACTGAATATTTCAATGATGCCTTACTGCATATTAAAGATGGGTATATTGTTGCTTGTGGTGATTATCAGAGCTTAAAACAGAGCTATGACGACCATCAACTAGCCTATCTTGAACATCATCCTGACAAACTAATGATTCCAGGTTTTATCGATTGTCATGTGCATTACCCACAAACGGAAATGATTGCTGCCCATGGGACGCAATTGTTGGATTGGTTAAATACCTACACCTTCCCAGTGGAAGCGCAATTTGCTGATATCGAAAAATCTAGGGATGTGGCTGAGGTTTTTTTACAAGAATTGCTGCGTAATGGTACTACCACAGCATTGGTTTTTTGTACTGTGCATTCAGAATCAGTTGAGGGCTTTTTTCAGGTCGCACAAGCACGCAAATTGCGCATGATTGCCGGCAAGGTGCTTATGGATCGCCATGCACCACCGGAAGTATTGGATACCGCCGAGACGGGTTATCAACAAAGTCAGCAATTAATAAATAAATGGCATGGCGTGGATCGGTTGCAGTATGCCGTAACCCCTCGATTTGCTCCTACATCAAGCTCCGAGCAATTGCGTCTTGCTGGGCAGTTGCTTGCCGACAACCCTGGGGTCTATTTGCATACCCATTTATCTGAGAATTACGATGAAATAGCTTGGGTAAAAGAATTATTCCCTGCAGCAGATAGCTATTTAGATGTCTATGATCAGGCTGGTTTGTTAGGAAGACGTAGTGTTTTTGCCCATGGTATTCATCTTTGTGATGATCAATGTCAACGTTTGGCGGATACTGACTCAGCTATTGCACATTGTCCTACCTCAAATCTGTTTATTGGTTCTGGCTTGTTCCCTTTAAAGAAACTACAAAAGCACGGCATTAATATCGGTATGGGGACAGATGTAGGTGGCGGCACCAGTTTTTCTATGCTGCAGACCTTATCTGAAGCCTATAAAATCCAGCAACTGCAGCAAGTCAATTTGAGCCCTGAACAGGCTTTCTATATGGCTACCTTAGGAGGTGCAAAGGCTTTGGATTTGAATGACAAAATTGGCAACTTTGCTCCCGGTAAAGAGGCCGATTTTTTGTTAATCGATTTACACGCAACGCCGTTGCTGAAATTCCGTAATCAGTTTTGCAAAGACTGGCGCGAAGCCTTATTTGTTCTGCAAACCCTCGCTGATGACCGAGTTGTCGCAGAAACTAATATTTTAGGCTGCCCACAGGGCTAAACAACTTGCTTTGTTTGCCATGAAATGGCACAGTCAATTGTGTCTATACACATTTTTTCAATCCCTTGAGAATGGTACCCAGGTAGCTTTATATGGAAATCGCCCATGATATGAATATCACCCAGCTGTTTATTGGTTTGGCTGCAGGGGTGACGTTGCTTATCTGGGGTCTAAAACGCGTACAAGAGGGCATGAATCGTGCCTATGGTAGTAAACTTGCCTATCTAGTTAGGGATCGTTTTGCCGGTGTATGGTCAGCTTTGGGCCTAGGCGCTACCCTAACCTTAATTCTGCAAAGTAGTACAGCTGCCGCTTTACTAGCCGCTTCTTTAGGTGTGCAAGGTGAAGCTGGCCTAGCTTTTTTACTGGGCGCTGATGTGGGTACGACTATTGTCGCCTTAATTCTATCTTTTGATTTAAGTGCTTTAAGTCCTTTACTCATTGCTGTGGGGGTTGGCCTTGAATTACGTGGGCGCAGTAAACGTCTGCAGGGTATAGGACAGGCAGCCATGGGCTTAGGTTTGATGCTTTTAGCTTTGGCCACCCTCAGAAGTATGGCAGAACCACTACAAGCGTCGGCATTATTTGTCGATATTATGCGTAGCTTATTGGCTGAGCCTTGGTTAGCGCTATTGTTTGCCGCTGCTATCACCTTTATGCTGCATTCTAGCTTGGTAATGGTGTTACTGTTGTCGGGACTTGTTGCTGCGCAGGTTATCGATGTGCCCGGTGGCTTGTTATTAATACTTGGCGTCAATGTTGGTAGTGCGCTGATACCTGTATATATGTCCCGAGGAGCGAGTAATGCTAAGCGGGTAGCTCCTTTAGGTAATTTGCTTCTCCGTTGCATAGGCGTAATGGCATTTTTGCCAATCTTAGGCTGGTTACACAATCTATTTAATACCTTGCAGTTTGCTGGGGCTTGGCAGCTGGTGCTGTTTCACTGCCTATTTAACTTGACTGTGGCTAGTTTCGGCATGTTGATCGTAAGTAAGTTAGCTGGCTGGATTGATTATCGTTTGCCACCACAAAAATTAACTCCAACACCATCTCCCAAGCATTTAAATGATATTTTGGATACCTCACCTGCCGCCGCAATTTCTAATGTGGTGCGTGATACTCTGACCATGGGTGATTTGCTTGAGGATATGCTTAAAGATGTGCATCGTGATATGTACAAAAATGTTGAAGTATTGGCGAAAAAAATCAACCAAAGTGATGATATTATTGATGATTTTCATCAACAGATTAATGCTTATTTATTGGAATTAGGTGGTCAGGAATTAAGTAAAGAAGAACGTGATCGTTGTCAGGATTTACTCTTATTTACCACCAATATTGAGCATGCTGGGGATATTATTGAGCGTAGCATTATTATGCTACTAAAGAAAAAAAATAACCTGCATATTGAGTTTTCTAGTCAAGAAAAAGAGGCGATTGAGGCTTGTATGCAAGGTTTATTTGAAGTGATGCCATTATCCTTTCAAGTGATGATGAGTGAGGATGCTGAGGCGGCAAAGGGCTTATTTCAGGCCAAGCAGGCCTTTAATGTTATGCATCAAAAGCAACTCGATAAATTACGCCAACGTGCTATGGAACAAAGGGTGAGTCCTTTGGCGCATAGTCTGTTTAATGACATTATGCGTGATATTAAGCGCTTGCATTCACATTTTACGGCTATTGCTTATCCCTTACTAAGCCGTCAAGGTGCTTTGCACAATAGTCGTTGGCGTGGGGCTGAAGATCTCCCTCCAGTTGTTGAGTTAGATAAAAAAACATTTTCAGATGACCCTGTTAACTAGCTGATATTGTTAGATAGGCTTTCTCAGCCAAATAAGTTTCCTGAAGCTGATTTTCTGCTTTTGTTTTTGCAGTGAATGTTTTTGTCTGGCATCT
>DNNY01000174.1 GCA_003497765.1 Oceanospirillaceae bacterium | reverse complement strand
GATGAGGCTGCGGCGGCCACTATGCTCCTAGCAGAACAGTTGCGTGATCAATTGCCTGGGGTGCGTGTATTATGGCATTGCGGTGGTGGCAGCTTTAAGAACCAAATGAAAAAGGCAGACAAGAGTGGCGCCACAGTGGCCCTGATTATGGGTGAAGATGAGCTGCAGGCAGGGCAAGTGCAAGTAAAACCTTTGCGCGGTCAGTCTGAAGCGCAAACGGTGGTTGTAGATGAGATTAGCGCCGCGGTGCAGATGCTAATATAAAATAACTTTTGTGCAGGTGTTAAAGCCTGCTGAATAACTAGTAGATAGGAGCCAATTGTGGCTGAAATGCGTACAGAAGAAGAACAGGTTGAGGCGATAAAACGCTGGTGGAATGAAAATGGTAAATCTCTTTTAGCGGGCATAGCCATAGCCATACTAGGTGTTGTGGGCTGGAATTATTATCAGGACCAACAGCGTCAAACAGCGGAGACAGCGAGTGCTTACTTCCAGCGTCTGCTGGGTAACGCCAGTGCTAGCCCATTGGGTGATGCTGAGCGTGCTGCTATCACCCAAGATGCCAATATGCTGAAAGACCAGTTTAGTGGTGGTGCTTATGCCGAATATGCAGCCTTAATGTTGGCTAAACTGGCTGTAGAAAAAAATGATCTTGAGCAAGCAGAAAGTGAATTGCGCTGGTTGTTAAGCAACAGTCCTGACAGTCCCTTGGTGGCACTAACCAATATCCGTTTGGCGCAAGTGCTTCAAGGACAAGGCAAATTATCTGAAGCCCTCGCCTTAGTGCAAGATAGCGATGATGAATGGCAGAGTCGTCGGCTTGAAGTGAAGGGCGACATTCTTTTTGCCCAAGGTGACAATAGTGCTGCCCGTGATGCGTACGCTAGTGCCAAAGACGTCGCTGCTGGGCAAGGTGCGAATACCGCTTTGCTAGACTTAAAGTTAGATAATCTTGCTGAGTAATTTGGCAATAATCTTAGGTAAAAATGAGAAAGGTGTTGGCAATGCTGGTTAAAAATGGACTCCGTAAGCTTAGTCTCATAGTGACAATTGTGATGCTTAGTGCTTGTGCCAATGGGCCAGGATTGCCCAAACCGACTAAATTGGTGGACATTGCCATTGCCCAGGAAATAACAGAGCATTGGCAGGTACAGGTGGGTGAAGGTGTTAAGCAACATAGTTTGCCTTTGCAGCCCCTGCGCATGGGTAGTCAGTTATATACAGCTGCCCATTCTGGCGAAGTCAGTGCCCTCAATGGCACAACTGGTGAGCTTATCTGGCAAGTGGATTTGCAACAGACTATTAGTGCAGGTTTGGGCGTTATAGATAACCACCTTCTGGTTGCTACAGCTAATGGTGAACTACATAAGTTAAGTATGGCTGATGGCAGTTCTATATGGACAGTTCCTACTTCCAGTGAAGTCTTGGCCGTGCCTCAAGCAGCCGCTGATTTAGTTTTAGCACAGTCAATTGATGGTCGTCTTACAGCCTATTCTGCTAAAGATGGCTCGATGCGTTGGACTTATACTTCTGATGTGCCCAGTTTAACTTTGCGAGGGACTAGCACCCCTGTTATCGATAGTGGTATGACTTATGTGGGCTTTGCCAATGGTAAGCTGCTCGCTTTGGATAACCAGCAAGGTAATATCATTTGGCAGCAACGTATCAGTGCCCCCAAAGGACGCTCTGATATTGAACGTCTGGTTGATATTGATGGTCCCTTGCAACTAGTAGAAGGGACGTTATATGTGGTTGGTTATCAGGGTAATCTAACTGCAGTGGAAGCATTGACAGGCAAAGTCTTATGGCAACAACCCGTGTCTAGTGTGACGGCTCCCAGTATTTATGGTGATCAAATATTTGTGGTTACTGACAAAGGTACCCTCATTGCCTACGCACGCCAGTCTGGGACTGAATTATGGCGCAATGACGCTTTCTTACATCGCGGACTGTCACAAACCGTGGTGATAGACGACAGTCTCTTAGTTGCCGATCAACTCGGTTATGTGCATCTTCTGCAGGCCTTGGATGGCCAAGTAATTGGTCGCCATAAATTAGGTCATTCTGGCTCTGGGGTGGGCTTTGTTCGCTACGGTGCTGATATATATATTTTGGGTCAGGACGCGTCCTTGTCCCGGCTATCTTTGAATTAGGCTTATATACAAAGTCATTACATTGTATTGGCCATAGTGAAGATGGCTGATCAGGAAACCTTATGAATCCGGTTATTGCTCTCGTAGGTCGCCCCAATGTGGGTAAGTCTACTCTTTTCAATCGTCTTACTCGTTCACGAGATGCGCTGGTGGCTGATTACCCAGGTTTAACCCGTGATCGTAAATATGGTGAGGGTAAACTGGGCAGTCGTGGTTATCTGGTGATTGATACTGGCGGTATTTCAGGCGACGAAGCAGGTATTGATCAGGTTATGGCCGAGCAGTCTTTATTGGCGATAGAAGAAGCTGATGCGGTTTTATTTGTGGTTGACGGTCGTGCTGGCTTAAATCCTTCCGATGAGCTGATTGCTGATCACCTGCGGCGCACTAATAAACCATGTTACTTGGTGGTTAATAAGACCGATGGTATTGATGAAATTGTTGCCCTAGGTGATTTTTACGGTCTGGGTTTGGTGGGTGAGCCTCGCCCAATCGCTGCGTCCCAAGGTAAAGGTGTGTCACAGCTGATTGAAGATGTGCTGGTGGCCTTTCCTGAGCCTGAAGAAGATGAAGAAGCTGTTGATGGCGGCATTCGTATAGGTGTTATTGGCCGCCCTAATGTGGGTAAGTCTACCTTGGTCAATCGCATGCTAGGTGAAGACCGCGTGGTGGTGTTTGATCATGCGGGTACCACCCGAGACAGTATCTATATCCCCTATCGTCGCAATGACCAACCTTATACACTCATTGATACGGCTGGCGTGCGGCGTCGTGGTAAGGTCAAGGAGACAGTAGAGAAGTTTTCTATTGTCAAAACCCTGCAAGCCATTAAAGATGCTCATGTGGTAGTCTTAGTAATCGATGCCCATGAAGGGCTTACTGAGCAAGATATGCATTTATTGGGCTTTGTTATTGATGCCGGCCGTGCCTTAGTGATTGCTGTCAATAAATGGGATGGTATGCAAGTCGATGACAAAGATAAAGTCCGTCATCAATTAGAATCCCGACTCGACTTTGCTCGTTTTGCACGTATTCACTTTATCTCCGCCCTGCATGGTTCTGGAGTAGGTGACTTATATAAGTCGATTGAAGAAGCTTATGTCTGTGCCTTTACTAAGTGGAGCACCAATAAGCTGACCACTTTACTTGAAGATGCGGTGCAGGATCATCAGCCGCCCATGGTTAATGGTCGTCGCGTAAAACTGCGCTATGCTCATCTTGGTGGTTCTAATCCACCATTGTTTATTGTCCATGGTAATCAGACCAAATCTCTACCTAACGCTTATAAGCGTTATTTAGAGAACAAATTTATCAAGATTCTTAAGATTCGTGGGACGCCAGTAAGGTTTGAATTCCGAGCAGGGGAAAACCCCTATGAGGGCAAGCGCAATCAACTTACTCAACGTCAGGTAAGTAAGAAAGCACGCCTAATGAAGCACGTGCAAAAGCAAAAGAAAAAGGCCAAAAAGAAGTAATTTGGCTAATTGTCTCGTCTTTGGTGTAATGGTTAAAGTAAAAAGCCTTAATATAAGCCCATAAAATAACCCACAGACATTGTTCTTTTATGGCCTTCACGCACTATAATGACCCCTTATTAATACGTTTATAGTCGTTGTCATGTCTTTAACTTCGTTAAACCAACTTCTTCATTTATTAGCTGATGGGCATTTTCATTCTGGTACTGACTTGGGTGAGCGTCTGCATATGAGCCGTGCTGCAGTATGGAAACAACTGCAAGGTATTGAGCAGCTTGGTGTACAGGTGCATCGGGTGCGTGGCAAAGGCTATCGTATTCCAGCTGGTTTGGATCTCTTGGATTTAGAAGCGATTATTCGTCATCAGCCCCAGTTAGCAAAACTATTTACTATGGAGTTGCTCATGTCCACAGCATCCACAAATCAGGTGTTAATGCAGCGACAGAGTGAGGGATCGATACATGGTAAAGTCGTGTTTGCCGAAGTGCAGACTGCTGGTAGGGGTCGGCTCGGGAGACAATGGCAATCACCTTTTGCCCAACAATTGGCTTTGTCCGTAGGCTGGCAATTTGATGGCGGTGTGGCTGCCCTAGAAGGCCTTAGCTTGGTAGTTGGTTTGGCTGTAGTTGATGCTTTGCAGGCTTTGGGTGTGCAGGCAGCAGGAGTAAAGTGGCCTAATGATATTTTGCTCAATAACAAAAAACTGTCTGGGATACTCTTGGAACTCAGTGGTGATGCCACTGGTCCTTGTCAGGTGGTTATTGGAATAGGATTAAATGTTCATTTAGCACGCTGTGATCTGATTGATCAACCTTGGACCAGCCTTGTTGACGCTGGTTATACAATAGAACGTAATATGCTGGCAGCTCAACTCTTGATTGCTTTGTCAGAGCGACTTGAATCTTTTGCTAAATCTGGTTTTGCTGAATTGCAAAAGGATTGGCAAGCATGGCATGTTTATCAGGGTCAGCAAGTACGTTTGCATGGTGTAAAAGAAGAGATAACAGGCATCTGTCATGGCGTTGATGCTAGCGGTGCATTGATATTAGAGGTGGCTGGGCAGTTGCAGAGTTTTCGTGGTGGTGAGGTCAGTTTGCGTCCACTAGCTACGACAACTGGGGGTAACAGTTAATGTTATTGGTTGATATAGGTAATACCCGCTTAAAATGGCGTCTGCATAAACTAGATGCCAATGGCCAGCCAACAACTACTGTGCAGCAACGTGGCAGTATTGCCACCAAGGAGCTATCGACACCAGCTCTAACAAAGGCTATGCCAGCAAATGCTAAAACCTTATGCTTTGCTAGTGTGGCCGATAAGAATATCAATGCCCTATTGGTGGCCTGGGCGGCAAAGCAACAACTTAACTATCAACAAGTACAGACACAACAACAATGGCAAGATCTTACCAATGCCTATGCTGATGTTACTCGTATGGGTGTTGATCGTTGGTTGGTCATGGTGGCTGTCCGCCAGCTAAACCAAGCAGCTATTTGTGTGATTGATTGTGGTAGTGCTACAACGGTGGACTTTATAGCGGCGAATGGCCAACACGAAGGCGGTTATATTATTCCTGGGCAACGCTTAATGGTGCAAAGTCTGATTTCTGATACGGCACAAATCGACTTTCTTGATCAAGAAGCTCAACTGCAGAATGGTGGCTATGGAATCAATACTGCAGGTGCTGTAATACAGGGTTCAAAAAACCTACATCAGGCCGGCATTAACGCTATTGCTGAGCAAGCTTTGCGAGCTGGGTATAAGGTTTATGCCACGGGTGGCGATGGCAAATTTTTGGCGCAAAATCAGGCTATCAATTATATCGAGGAGTTGGTGCTAGACGGTCTCTGGGCTAGCCTGTATGATGAGTTCTGCTAGATCCCTGGCAAGTATGGTTAGCGATATCCTAAGT
>DNNY01000048.1:11082-14030 GCA_003497765.1 Oceanospirillaceae bacterium | reverse complement strand
GTGTGGCCAATGTGAAGGACTTTGCAACCATGGATGCCTTTCCTAAATGGGTTGCTGAAGGGCATGGGGGAGAGGGCTTTGTAGAGATTGCCCAGCGGCTATTAACTGCACGAAGCTCTTGTTAGGTATCATTTCTGACGCCCTTTTAAGCCCCTAGCATCCGACAATTTGTCGGTTGTTTATTCGATTTTTTTCGTTTTCCTATCTCTAAAGATATTTTGCCTAACCTGTGGTAGCTATGTTCCACGGTTTTCACTCTACAAAGGCAGTGTTACAATGCTTGCCAACTAATCAGTTGGTGAGCCGATAGGAATAAGGGTAATGAGTCAAAGTCACCGTCATGCCTTGATTTTAGAAAAGATACAGGCCAGTGGTTTTGTGAGTATCGACGAACTTGTGGAAACTTTCCAGGTTACCCCGCAAACCATTCGTCGTGACCTCAATCAGCTCGCCTTGGAGCAAAAAATAGCGCGTCACCATGGTGGTGCTGGCATTGAAAGTAGTACTGTAAATACTTCTTACCAAACCCGCAAGGCAATGAACATCGAGGCGAAGGAAAAGATTGCGGCGGCCTTAGTTAAGATTATTCCCGACGGCGCATCTTTATTTATTAATATTGGCACCACCAATGAAATTATTGCCCGGTCATTACTAAATCATCGCAACCTTCAGGTGGTAACCAATAACCTTCATGTGGCCTCTATTCTGGGTTCTAAAGAAGACTTTTCGGTGATTATTGCGGGTGGTGAGGTTAGGCATACTGATGGTGGTGTTATCGGTGAAGCCACCAGTGATTTTATTAATCAGTTCCATATGGACTTTGGTATTATCGGCATTAGTGGCATTCTTTCTGATGGTTCTTTATTGGATTTTGATTATCGTGAGGTGTTGGTAGCACAAGCCATAATAAAGAACTCACGCCAAGTGATATTAGCCACTGATCATTCAAAATTTGGTCGTAATGCGATGGTTAGGCTTGGCAATATAGGCCAAGCAGACCACCTATTTACTGATACGCCACCACCAGAAGAAATTATGGCAGCATTGGATGAGTATCAGGTTAATTTGCATATGGTGTAAAGCCTACAAGAAACCATTCTCTGCCCTTAAAACCAAATATTCGTTTTCTCTATAGACCACTTGTCAACTAATCCGGTTGATCTTCCCTTTTGTTTTAAAATGTTCGAAAATGTTTGAAAATATTCCTTTTTAAATTTATAATTTCACCTAAGGAAATGACACAGAGCGGCGGTGCATTTTAGTTGCAACTATAGGTGTAAAAAGTAAGTGGAAAACCAGTCAGAAATATTCGATTTAATGGTTGTTGGTGGTGGTATTAACGGCGTTGGTATCGCCTTGGATGCGGCGGGTAGAGGCTTACGTGTAAGCCTTTGTGAAATGAATGATCTTGGGGCGGCTACATCGTCCAACAGTAGTAAGTTAATTCATGGTGGTTTGCGTTATTTGGAACATTATGAATTTCGCCTAGTTCGTGAAGCCTTAGCCGAACGTGAAGTTTTACTGAATAAAGCCCCACATATTATGTGGCCTATGCGCTTTCGCTTACCACATCAGCCCCATTTGCGTCCGGCCTGGATGATCCGTATAGGATTATTCTTATATGATAATTTGAGCAAGCTAAAAACCCTAACTGGGTCGGCTGGCATCAAATTTGATGCTTCAAGTCCATTAGTTAAAGAAATTAAGAAGGGCTTCGAATATTCTGATGCTTGGGTTGATGATGCGCGGCTGGTAGTTCTAAATGCAGTTGCTGCTAAGGAGAAGGGTGCTAGTATCCATACTCATACCCGTTGTGTTCATGCCGAACGCAAAGCTGACCTTTGGCATATCACCCTAGAAGATCAAATCACTGGCACACAGCAAGTATGCAAGGCTAGAGCTTTAGTAAATGCTACAGGTCCCTGGGTTGCTGGCTTTTTTAATGATGCCTTGGCAGAGCAAGCTCCGAAGCAGATACGTATGGTCAAGGGTAGTCATATTGTGGTACCCAAATTACATGATCAGCCTGAAGCCTATATTCTCCAAAATGAAGATGGCCGTATTGTGTTTGTTATTCCTTATGAGGAAGAGTTTTCTTTAGTCGGTACCACAGATGAAGATTATATTGGCGCACCTGAGAAAAGTCGTATATCTGATGCTGAAATTGACTATTTAATAGCCATAAGCAATAGTCATTTTAAGCACAAAATTAGCCGCGATGATATTGTGCATACCTTCTCGGGTGTGCGACCTTTAATTGATGACGACTCTACAGATGCCCAGACTGTAACCCGTGACTATAGTTTTGAGGTGGACAACCCCGATGGTGCAGCGCCATTAATTTCTGTATTTGGTGGCAAGATCACCACCTACCGCAAATTAGCTGAAAGCTTGGTAGATAAGATTACTGACTTTTTCCCAAACATGGGTGGCTCTTGGACTCAGAATGCACCATTACCCGGTGGTGAATTTGATGGCCCCTATCAGCTTAAGTTAGATCTGCGTATTGCCTTCCCTTGGCTGCCATACAGCATAATAAGCCGTTATGTGCGGTGTTATGGCACCTTAAGTTATGCCATTTTGCAGAATGCAAATTCTATTGATTCCCTAGGTCGACATTTTGGTGCTGGTTTGTATGAAAAAGAAGTTGATTACTTAGTAACGCAAGAGTGGGCTCGAACCACCGACGATATTATCTGGCGACGCACTAAGTTAGGTTTGTTTCTGCAAGCTGATGGGATTAAAGACTTAGCTAGTTATCTTGCAGCTATGGATGAGGCGAAAACAGTCTCGACGCAATCCCAAGTTGCCTAAAGTCTTTTCCATTTGGTATGGAGTTGATAGGTGCCTTAACAAGCCGTAATGATCTAAACAAAACGCATAGACAAATCAATTGACTTGCAGTCTTTAGTTAAGGCACCAATAGAAATATAATCAACACCCGTTTC
>DNNY01000048.1:0-10929 GCA_003497765.1 Oceanospirillaceae bacterium | reverse complement strand
CCAATAGAAATATAATCAACCCCCGTTTCGGCAATGGGCACCAAAGTGGCTTCAGTGATGCCACCTGAGGCTTCCAATTTTGCCTCACCAGCAGTTAGTTTGACGGCAGTGCACATATCGTCCATATTAAAGTTATCTAGCATAATAGTGTCTGCGCCCGCATCAATAGCTTGTTGCAACTCCACTAATGTTTCAACTTCTACTTCTACAGGTTTGCCTGGTGATTGCAGGCGAGCCGTTTGCACAGCTTGGGTAATGCCACCGCAGGCTGCAATATGATTCTCTTTGATAAGAAACGCATCGTATAAGCCAACACGGTGGTTATAACAGCCACCACAACTAACAGCATATTTTTGCGCTTTGCGCAGTCCGGGAATAGTTTTACGCGTGTCTAATAATTTGACCCCTGTATGGGCAACCATCCTAGCGTAATGGGAAGATATTGTTGCTGTACCAGATAGGCACTGTAGAAAATTTAACGCGCAGCGTTCAAAAGTAAGCAGGCTTCGAGCCGACCCATGTGCTTCAAATATTGTTTGCTGGGCTACCACGCGGTCACCATCGGCAACTTGCCAGTCAATTTGAATACTTGGGTCGACTTGTTGCGCAACTTCATTGACCCAATCTTGACCACATATAGTGGCTACTTCGCGAGTAATAACACGAGCAAGTGCTTGTTCATTGGCTGGAATCAGTCCTGCAGTTATATCACCAGACCCCAAATCTTCATGCAAAGCTGTAGTTACATTTGCAATTAAATCGCTTTTTAGGTTTTCGCTCATGGTCTGCTCGTTTATTTGAGTTGATATAAATGAGGGATGGCATTTTACCATAGCTGTAGCCGGGGGCAATTACCATCAATCTTGAGTGCCATAAAAAATCGTAAATTCCGCGTAAATCAAGGTGTTCGTCGATTTTCAAAGCAACTTATATTCTTTGTTAGTGAAAACGATTGTTAAATTTGTTTCAACTAATATAGAATAAGCCCCCCAGCATTTGCTGCTTGGGAAATAGTTTTATTTGTAAATATATTACAAGAAAGTAAAAAATAGTGTCTTTAGTAGTCGTTTAAAGTTCATTGCTGTAATATATTTACAAAAAATCAGGGGCTCATTTAATCTCATTTGAGCCGTTTATTGGCAAAAGCATATGGCTAATGTAACCCTGAAAGCCATACTAAAATAGCTTTTGCGCAAGGCTGGTCTTCATAAGGGGCCAGATAAAGCAAATATTCCCGTAGTCATCCTGCGGGTTATACATAGCAGGAGAAGTTTGTGAGCTCCACAACTGATATCGATCCTATTGAAACACAAGAATGGCTAGATGCCTTGACGTCTGTCATTAACAACGAAGGAGCCGATCGGGCTCGCTATATTCTAACTAAATTGGGTGAAAAAGCCCGTGCCGAAGGCGCTGCCCAAGAAGGTGCCTTAACTACACCATACGTTAATACCATTTTACCCAAAGACGAAAAACGCATGCCTGGCGATTTATTTATGGAACGCCGCATCCGTTCTCTTGTGCGCTGGAATGCCATGGCCATGGTTATTCGTGCCAATGACAATGATGATGCTTTAGGTGGGCATATTTCTAGTTTTTCCTCCTCTGCTACTCTGTATGATGTCGGCTTTAACTACTTTTTCCGTGGTAGTACCGATAAACAAGAAGGTGACCTAATTTTCTATCAAGGACATATTTCACCTGGTATTTATGCTCGCTCCTACCTTGAAGGTCGCCTAACTGACGAGCAGATGGATAATTTCCGCCGTGAAGTCGATGGTAACGGTTTATCTTCTTATCCTCATCCTTGGTTAATGCCTGATTACTGGCAGTTCCCAACTGTATCTATGGGTCTAGGCCCAATTCAGGCTATTCATCAAGCCCGCACTATGCGTTATCAACAAAACCGTGGTCTGGTTGAGCAAGGCGACCGTAAGGTATGGGCCTTCCTCGGCGATGGTGAATGTGATGAGCCGGAAACCTTAGGTTGTATCTCACTTGCTAGCCGCGAAAAGCTGGATAATCTGATATTTGTAATCAACTGTAACTTGCAGCGCTTAGACGGCCCTGTTCGCGGTAATGGTAAGGTTGTCCAAGAGCTAGAAAGTATTTTTAAAGGCGCTGGCTGGAATGTCATTAAGGTCCTTTGGGGCCGTCATTGGGATCCATTATTCGAGAAAGACACTGACGGTTTATTGCAGAAACGCATGGACGAAGTCGTTGACGGTGAGTTGCAAAACTATAAAGCTATGGGCGGTGCCTATACGCGTGAAAACTTCTTCGGTTCAAGTCCAGAATTAAAGGAAATGGTGGCTCATCTATCTGATGAAGATATCATGAAGCTTAATCGTGGTGGTCATGATCCTTATAAAGTTTATGCTGCTTATCATGAAGCAGTTAATACTAAAGGCCGTCCAACAGTCATTTTGGCACAAACGGTTAAAGGTTACGGTACGGGTCAATCTGGTGAAGCCAAGAACCCAACCCACTCACTGAAAAAACTAGGTTTGGACGACTTACAGTCCTTCCGTGATCGCTTTAATATCCCTCTCGATGATGATCAATTAAAAACCGTTCCTTACTACCGACCCCATGAAGATTCTGCTGAGATGAAATATATGCGGGCTCGTCGTGATAGTTTGGGCGGTTTTATCCCCTCACGTAGAGCTGATTTTGAAGCCCTAGAAACGCCTAAGTTAGAAGCTTTGGGTAGCCAGTTGAAATCCACTGGCAAGCGTGAGATTTCTACGACCATGTCATTTGTGCGTACTTTAACAACTCTGGTTAAAGACAAATCCATTGGTCAGCGTGTGGTGCCCATTATTCCAGATGAAGCACGTACCTTTGGTATGGAAGGTATGTTCCGTCAACTAGGTATTTATACGGCAGAAGGGCAGAAGTATGTACCCCATGATTCTGATCAGATTATGTATTACCGAGAAGATCAAGCGGGTCAAATACTGGAAGAAGGTATTAATGAATCAGGCGCTATGTCGGCTTGGTTGGCTTGTGCGACTTCTTACAGTAATAACAACTATGCCATGATTCCTTTCTATATCTTCTACTCCATGTTTGGTTTCCAACGTGTAGGTGACTTAGCTTGGGCCGCTGGTGATAGTCAAGCCCGTGGCTTCTTAATTGGTGCCACGGCGGGTCGAACTACCTTGAATGGTGAAGGCTTACAGCATGAAGATGGCCATAGCCATATAATGGCTAACTTGATTCCTAACTGTGTCAGCTATGATCCAACTTATGCCTATGAGTTGACGGTAATCATTCAAGATGGCATGCGTCGCATGTATCAGGAAAAAGAAAACAAGTTCTACTACTTAACCGTAATGAACGAAAACTATGTACAGCCAGAAATGCCTTTAGGTAGTGAAGAAGGCATTATCAAAGGTATGTACTTGTTATCAGAAGTGAAGCCGCGCACCAAAAAACGTGTGCAGCTATTAGGTTCTGGTACTATCTTGCGCGAAGTAGAGGCTGCTGCTGCTATTTTGGCGGAAGAGTTTAGTATTGGCGCTGATGTTTGGAGTGCCACCAGCTTTAATGAGCTAGGTCGTGATGTCCAAGCCACTACGCGTTGGAATATGCTTCACCCAGAAGCAAAACCGCGTACTAGCTATGTGGAAGAATGTCTGTCAGGCCGCACTGGCCCAGTTATTGCCGCCACTGACTATGTTCGCGCTTATGCTGAACAAATTCGTGAAGTTGTGCCGACTACATACAAAGTATTGGGTACGGATGGTTATGGCCGTAGTGATAGCCGTGAGAAACTGCGTGAGTTCTTTGAAGTGAATCGCTACTACATTGTTGTAGCGGCACTTAAAGCACTGGCCGAAGAAGGTGTGGTGAAACCTGCTGAAGTTAGCAAAGCCATTAAGAAGTTCAATATTGATAGCAATAAAACTAACCCAGTTTTACTGTAATCACTCAGCAAGGAGAACGCAATAATGGCAAATATTAATGTAACTATTCCTGATCTGGGTGGTGCGAAAGACGTCGAAGTTATCGAACTGTGCGTAGCCGTTGGTGATACAGTTGCCGAAGGTGATTCTTTAATCGTCCTGGAAACAGATAAAGCATCAATGGAAATTCCTTCACCTAGTGCAGGTGTGGTAAGTGTGCTGCATGTCAGCGAGGGTGGCATTTGTAACGAAGGCGATCTACTGGCTGACTTACAGGGTGAAGCTGTGACAGAAGCCTCGGAAACAGCCCCTGCGCCAGCAGCAGCCCCGGTACCTGAGGCCGCGCCAGAGGCGCAACCACAAACAGCGGAGCCTGCTGCAGTGACTAGTGCTGAAGTTGAAATCCTGGTACCGGATATGGGTGGTGCTAACGATGTTGAAGTTATCGAAGTAGCTGTTGCTGAAGGCGATGAAATCGCTGCAGGTGATACCTTAGTCGTCGTCGAAACTGATAAGGCGTCTATGGAGCTACCTGCTACCACTGGTGGCATTCTGACCAGTTTTAAATTGTCTGAAGGCAGTAAAATTAATCAGGGCGATCTAATGGCCGTGGTGCAGGCGACTGTTACTGACAGTGCACCCGCTGCTCCTGCATCTGCTCCTAGTCCTGCTCCTGAAGCCGCACCTGTTGCAGCAGCCCCCGCGGTAGCAGAAATAACCAGCACCGAAGTAGAGATACTAGTACCCGATATGGGCGGTGCCAACAATGTTGAAGTGATTGAAGTGGCTGTCGCGGAAGGTGATGATATCGCCGAAGGTGACACCCTTGTGGTGGTAGAAACTGACAAGGCTTCTATGGAACTGCCGGCTACAGCCGGTGGTAAGCTAACCAGCTTTAAATTAACTGAAGGCAGTAAGATTAATCAGGGTGACCTGATGGCCGTAGTGCAATTATCGGTTGCTGCGCCTGCTCCAGCTCCTGCGCCAGTTGCTGAGGCTCCAGCGGCGAAACCAGCTGCTCCCGCTGCACCTGCCGTCACGCCACAATCAGCACCTCCAAAACCAGCTAAAGAGCCTGCTGCTGTGCCTGCTCATGGTTGTAAAGTCCATGCCGGTCCAGCTGTTCGTATGTTAGCCCGTGAATTTGGTGTTGATTTAGGACAAGTTGCTGGTTCGGGGCCAAAAAGCCGTATCCTAAAAGAAGACGTACAGGCTTTTGTTAAGCAACGCTTAAGTGCACCTGTGGCCACAGCCAGTGCTGGCGGATCAATTGAGAAACCACCTGCTATCGACTTTAGTCAATTTGGTGACATTGAGAAGGTGAAGATGAGCAAAATTCATCGTCTCACTGCTCAGAATATGACGCGCAGTTGGTTAAATGTGCCCCATGTTACCCAGTTTGATGATGCTGATATTACCGATCTTGAAGCTTTCCGTAAGGGCTTAAAAGCCGAAGCAGAGCGTCGTGGTACTAAGGTTACACCGTTACCATTTATGCTGAAAGCATGTGCTATGGCATTACGTGAATTCCCACAATTCAATGTTTCTTTAGATAATGATGGTGAACATCTGATTCAAAAACATTATGTCAATATTGGTGTAGCTGTGGATACCCCAGCAGGTCTAGTAGTCCCAGTATTACGTGATGTTGATAAGAAATCCATCTGGGAATTATCAGCTGAAGTGATTGCTATGGGTGCCAAGGCCAAAGACAAAAAGCTTATGCCAGCTGATATGCAAGGCGGTTGCTTTACTATCTCTAGTTTGGGAAGTATTGGTGGTACTTCATTTACGCCTATTGTAAATACTCCCGAAGTGGCAATTTTGGGTGTCTCCAAGGCCGATATGCAACCACGTTGGAACGGTAGTGAGTTTGAGCCGCGTTTGATGATGCCTCTGAGTCTTTCTTATGATCATCGTGCTATCAATGGCGCTGATGCTGCTCGCTTTACTAGCTATCTAGGCAAAGTACTGAGTGATATTCGCCATTTGGTAATGTAAAGCGCTTAGACTAGATTAACTAGTTAATCCCTACTTAAAACGGCAGACCGGATTTATCCGCTCTGCCGTTTTTGTTGCTCTTGGCCTTTTCGCTAGTGCTAATGGTTTCACCACTATTGGCTCAACTAGTGCTCATCTATGGTTCAACTATAACTCTAAAATGGCGTTAAGCATTTGGGTATTGTTGGCGTAAATCCTGGCAAATTTGTTTATGGGCAGCACAGGGTAAATGCATGATGGCGCCTTGTTGAATAATAAAGCCATTGATAGCGTCAATTTCTGTTGGTCTCTCAGCTAAACAATCTTGCAGCATGGATGATTGGTTATCTGCCGTTTGTTGCAGAACTCGCAACGCTTTTTGTAACAATCCTTGAGGTATGGGCGTGATATGGCAGCGACTCATCACATCTTCTGTTTCTATACATAATTGCTCCAACCGCAAGCGACCTTGCTGGTGATAAATTAGATCGCCATTTTTGACTTGATACACGGCAGTTAGCGCATTGATCACACTATTTACAGCCAGCTTATGCCACATAGGTGTAATAATGTCCTGATGCCAATGTAACGCCAAGGTATCAATTTCACCAACACTTAGGGAGATAAGTTGCGCGATAGGGGGTGGTGGGTTCTGAGGTGATAAGTGAGCACTAAAAGCACCAATTTGTGTACTACCTGTGCCGGCGCGAACCACTTGCCATAAGCCTTTGCGCCAAGCGCCGTCAGTAGTCGTGGCACAATAAATATTGGCTTTTGGTAACAGTGATTGCAGGCTTTGGGCAGTGCCCATGCCATTTTGTAGCAGCACTATATTGACTTGTGGATGCAGTCGTTTGCGCCAAGCCTTGATTGCCCCAAGGGTAGCGTAGGTCTTGGTACAGATCAGTAAGTTGGTTATGGTGCCGCCTGACATACTGGGGAATATGCTAGCAGGTCGACTGATATGGGTTACTTTACCTGCCGTGACTTGAATACCCTTGACTTGCATTTGTCTATGCTCCTCTTGGGTACGTGCCAATAGGGTGACTGGTAATTGCCATTGCTGCATATTATGGGCCCATAGGCAGCCAATAGCGCCAGCACCTAAAATATGCCAAGGTTGATGCAGTTGTTTGCTCATAGAGGGAATTTACTGTTGCCCAAGTTACGCTTAAGGTAAAATTCTGTGTCACAGTCTAACCTATAAATTGTATTACAACAGTTAAATAAGTTGTAGGAGTTTAAATATGCCCTCATTTGATGTGGTTTCTGAACTAGATATGCATGAAGTGTCCAATGCCGTTGATCAGGCTAATCGAGAAGTAGGTACGCGTTTTGATTTTAAAGGTGTGGATGCCAAGTTTGAGCAAGGTGATGGGCAGGTAATTATGCATGCAGAGGTTGATTTTCAATTACAACAAATGTTGCCAATACTGCAAGCAAAGCTGATCAAGCGTGGCATTGATACCAAATGCCTTGAGGCCAAAGATATTGAGACAGCCAACTTACGTTGTCGACAATCTATCTTGCTACGCTCTGGTTTGGATAAAGAGTTGGCAAAAAAGATTATTAAACTAATCAAAGACAAAAAGCTTAAAGTACAATCCCAAATACAAGGTGAACAGGTGAGGGTAACGGGCAAAAAACGTGATGACTTGCAACAAGTGATCGCTGCTTTAAAAGAGGCTGATTTTGATCTGCCTCTGCAATATCAAAACTTTCGCGATTAATTTGGGCAGAGTTACCATTATTACGGGGGCTATTTATGCCCCTTTTGTTTATTATTTCGACTGCTTACTTTGCTTCTGGCTTTACTTCTTTAGGTTGCACCATGGCTAAGCCTACCATCATCAGGGTTAGCGCGAGCCAGATTAGGGTAGAGTGTTGCTCAGCAAACACCATCATACCTAAAAATACCCCAGATAGAGTCACAATATAAGCAACTTGACTGGCAAACACCGCGCCTGTGCGGCCAACTAGCCAAATATAGGCACCATAAGTGATGACATGTAACAGGCTATTTAACAAAATACCCCATTCCACACTGGTCCAATGGGTGTTTAAACTCACCCAATGATCTGTAGCAAGAGCTAGGGGGCCAGCAATCAAGGCGCCAACAATGGAAGCACCTCTTAAGGCATTAAGGGCATTCATATGAGTGGGTGTTGACCGCACTAGGTAATTCCCTTCAATGCCGTAGCAAAGGGGTGCCAGTAGGGCGATTAATACCCAGATGGCCATACTAGCGCTGGGTAATGAGGTTTTGGGGCCAAGTACCAATAACATGGCTAGGCCACCAAGACAGATACCAAAAATACGACCCAGTCGCGGTTTTTCACTCCCTAAACCTAAGGCAATAAGCAGGGCAAACATAGGCACTGTAGCCAAGGTGAGGGCCATCAAACCAGCCGGCAAATGAGCTGCAACAGTATAAGAAATGGAGTTAGGTATGAGGGTGCCAATCAGGGCTAGAATAATATAAAACTTTATATCCTTTAAGCTTATTGGGAGGGGTGATCTACGTATCCAGCCAACGACTGTTAAAATCACTGCACCAATTGTCATTTGCCAAAAAGTCAGGCCTAAGGCGCCATGACCAGTGGAAACGATATGTTTAGCCAGCAAAATAGTACTGCCCCAGATAGTGCCTAATATAAGCAGTGCCAGAAAGGCAATTGGGGGCGACAGCTTTGATTTCATAGCCGCTATCCATAATTAAAAGATGCATGCTATAGCAGCAAGGTAGTTCCTGTCTATCCTATGGGCGCCATTGATATTCTTTCATATTAATCTTATGCCGCTGTATTTCTATATCTTCAGTAATCAGGAGTTGGTATTGGCGTTGATAATTATGATTGTGGACAGCAAAGGCCAATTTGCCACTGGCAGTGACGACGCGATGCCAAGGTAGGTTTGAGTCGGCCGGTAAATGCCGCAAACAATAGCCTACCCATCGAGCAGCGCCACTTCTACCTGCCAAATGGGCTAATTGACCATAACTTGCAACCCGCCCGTGGGGAATGGCAGCAATCATTTGATATAACTGTAATTTGGCCAGTTCTTGGTTATCCATAATACTCGTCAAATAGATTCCTTAGTGTGTATTCGAGGTTTAGGCATTTATCTAAAAAGTAATTTAACACTACATAGTAAGCTGTTCAGATAGTTATCAAGTTTAGTCAACTTTCTTACTATGTTGAGTATAATCTTTTCCCTAGTAGAGTTTTATTATCGGCTTTAAACCTTATATAGTAAGGCATGTAAGCAAAGGGCTAAAATCATTATGCGTTTTCTATTTCTACTATTTATTGTTGTACCCATTATTGAGATTACCGTTTTAATTCAGGTAGGCCAATGGATTGGTGCTTTGTTGACTATTGCTCTAGTGGTATTAACCGCCTTTATTGGTATCAATATGATTCGTGCCCAAGGTTTAGCTACTTTAAATCGAGCCAACTGGCGCATACAATCAGGCCAATTGCCTGCTCAAGAAATGGTTGAGGGTATCTTTTTAGCCATCGGTGGCGCCTTACTACTGACCCCCGGTTTTATTACCGATGCTTTTGGCTTTATGTGCTTATTCCCACTTACACGAGGAATGATGGCTACCGCCTTAAAAAAACATCTTGTGGTTTTAGCGACGAGTGTCCAAGGCAGTGGCCAATTTACTGGCTTCGGTACACAAGGTTCTGATGACCAAAATGGTAGTGTTATTGAAGGCGAATACGATGATCACACAGAGCGCAATGACCCATCTAAAAACGACCGCCTATCATAATTTAAACTTTTGACATCAGTTATGATATGTTAAAGCTAAGCATTAGAATAAAAAAAAGCTGAAGTTAGAGTAATTTAGGCATCTAAAATATGTTTACTCTGCATCAACTTAGTTGAAAACCCTAAAAAATCTGTTTTTTTTTTACGTTAGCTATTGAAAAGGCAAATACGCCCCATATTTAGCAAGACAGACACATTGGTATTGCTTTAAGAAACCTTTGTGAGTGATATTTAAACCCGCTTCAAAATCATGAAGCCAAACAAAAAATTAGGAGTGAAAGCGAAATGAGCATCCGTCCTTTACACGATCGCGTGGTTATTCGTCGCCAAGAAGAAGAAGCGACTACAGCTGGTGGGATCGTATTACCCGGTAGTGCAGCAGAGAAGCCAAACCAAGGTGAAGTTGTTGCCGTTGGCCCAGGCCGTGTAACTAGTAATGGTGAACTGCAAGCCATGAGCGTGCAGGTTGGTGACGTGGTTCTATTTGGCCAGTACGCTGGTAACAATACCGTGAAGATAAATGGCGAAGAGCTATTAATCATGAGCGAAAGTGAAATTTACGGCGTAGTTGAATCTTAATTTCAAATTATAAATCTGGATAAAATACCTAACATTTTTACAGGAAAGAAAAAAATGGCTGCTAAAGAAGTATTATTTGGTGATTCCGCTCGAAGCCGAATGGCTCGCGGTGTTAATGTGTTGGCCGATGCCGTTAAGACCACTCTGGGTCCTAAGGGTCGTAATGTTGTATTAGAAAAATCTTTTGGTGCACCCACTGTAACCAAAGATGGCGTCTCTGTTGCAAAAGAGATTGAACTAGCCGACAAATTTGAAAATATGGGCGCGCAAATGGTGAAGGAAGTTGCTTCCCAAGCCAACGACGCTGCAGGTGACGGTACGACTACAGCCACGGTTCTAGCCCAATCAATTGTTAATGAAGGACTAAAGTCTGTTGCTGCTGGTATGAATCCAATGGATCTAAAGCGTGGTATCGACAAAGCGGCTGCTGCAGTAGTAGAACAAGTTTCTGCTATGGCTATTCCTTGTGCGGACTCCAAAGCCATTGCTCAGGTAGGTACTATCTCTGCCAACTCCGATAGCACAGTAGGTACTATTATTGCTGATGCTATGGAAAAAGTAGGTAAAGAAGGTGTTATCACTGTTGAAGAAAACAAAGGTATAGAAACAGAGTTAGATGTAGTTGAAGGTATGCAATTTGATAGAGGATATCTATCTCCATACTTTATCACTAATAGTGATA
>DNNY01000085.1:1006-5329 GCA_003497765.1 Oceanospirillaceae bacterium | reverse complement strand
GGTATATCGGTATGGTTTGGTTTTGTCGGGCGGGCAGTTCGCGTCAGCTGAACAAATTGACACAATGATCGGTGCGGCAGTCATGAATGCGGAACGATATTATCCAGCGTTCCAATTGGCGGTATACGGCGAGCACACTCCAAAACAAGCGATGCAAGTCGCCATTGCAGAAGCCTACGGTCACGCATAATACTGCTACCCAAATGAAATTGATCGTTTGGGATAAATATGACTTTTGATATACTTTCTCAGCGGGGTTTGGTCCTGCTTGGTTGCGGGAAAATGGGCTCTGCAATGCTGGCGGGGTGGCTTTCAAATGGTTTAAATCCAGCCTCGGTCTATGTTGTCGATCCGTACCCTTCGGAATGGGTTTTCGCGCAGGGGGTTCATGTGAATGAAAAAGTGCCTACAAAACCCGCACTGGTGTTGATCGCTGTTAAACCGCAGATGATGCAAGAGACAGTGAGCCAGCTCAAGGATGCCGTTGATCCACAACACCATCTTATTATTTCCGTTGCTGCGGGTATACTTGCCGATAGTATAAATAGCTGGCTTGGCAAGCAATGCCCTACGGTACGATGTATGCCCAATACGCCATCTTTGGTTGGTAAAGGTGCCAGTGGCCTATATGCTAATAGTCATGTCAGCCTTCAGCAAAAAGCTATTGCAGAGCAAATTATGCAAGCTGTTGGCATTAGTATCTGGCTGGATGACGAAGTCCTAATTGATGCCGTAACCGCTGTCTCAGGCAGTGGCCCTGCTTACTATTTTTTAATGATGGAAGCGATGATTGCCGGCGCCCAACAATTAGGCCTCAGCAAGGAACAGGCTGCTACCTTAGTATTACAAACAGCTGAAGGGGCAGCAGTTATGGCGCAACTGGGAAAAGACTCGCCTGCACAATTGCGGGTTGCGGTAACATCACCCAAAGGCACTACGGAAGCTGCCCTTAATAGTTTCGCCGACAATGATTATGAAGCAACCGTTGCCAATGCCATGCAAGCTGCATATGAGCGCTCACAAGCATTGGCAAAACTGTTTACCTAACTATTCACCTAGCTGTTTACCTAGCCTAGTCTATTATTAGGCTAGCTTTTTGTACTTCACCCGCGTAGGCTGATGGTCTTTACCTGTACGTTGCTTATAGTCCTCAGCGTACTCAGAATAGTTACCGGTAAAGAAGGTCGCTTTGGAATCGCCTTCGTAGCCAAGAATATGGGTACAAATACGGTCTAGGAACCAGCGATCGTGGGATATAACAACAGCCGCACCAGGGAAAGCTAATAAGGCTTCTTCCAAGGCGCGCAAAGTTTCCACATCCAAATCGTTAGTAGGTTCGTCTAACAACAAGACATTGCCACCCTGCTTTAATAGCTTGGCTAAATGCAAACGGTTGCGTTCACCACCAGAAAGATCTTGGACAAATTTCTGTTGGTCTGAGCCTTTAAAATTAAAGCGCCCAGCATAGGCCCTCGAAGGAACCTGATAGTTACCGACAGTAATAATATCCTGCCCATCGGATAGCTCTTCCCAGACCGTTTTCGAACCATCCAGCTCACGCATTTGATCGACATAGGCTAACTCTACGGTGCTACCAATATCGATGCTACCACTGTCTGGTTGCTCTTCGCCGGTGAGCATTTTAAACAAAGTCGACTTACCAGCACCGTTACCACCAACAACCCCAACTATGGCACCAGCAGGCATACTAAAGCTTAAGTCGTCAACCAACACCTTATCACCAAAGGCTTTGCTGACACTTTGCACCTCGATAACTTTATCCCCTAAGCGAGGGCCTGGGGGAATATAAATCTCTTGGGTTTCGTTACGGCTCTGGAATTCCCGCGAATTTAACTCATCAAAGCGCGCCAAACGGGCCTTGGATTTGGCTTGTCTGCCTTTGGCATTACTGCGCACCCATTCCAATTCGGACTTAACGGCTTTTTCATGGGATGCTTGTTGTCTACCTTCTTGTATTAAGCGTTGTTCTTTCTGCTCTAACCAAGAGGAATAATTACCCTCATAAGGAATGCCATGACCACGGTCTAATTCCAGAATCCAGCCAGCGGCATTATCAAGGAAATAACGGTCGTGGGTAATGGCTACCACTGTGCCATTGTAATCCACCAAAAAGCGCTCTAACCAAGCCACAGATTCGGCATCCAAGTGGTTAGTCGGCTCATCCAGTAATAACATATCTGGCTTACTAAGTAGCAAACGGCACAAAGCCACACGTCGACGCTCACCACCCGACAAGTGGACAATTTTGGCTTCCCAATCAGGTAACCGTAAGGCATCTGCTGCTACTTCTAAAGTGCGTTCCAGATTATGGGCGTCTGTAGCCTGAATAATATTCTCTAAACGTGCTTGTTCGGCTGCCAAGGCCTCAAAGTCAGCATCAGGGTCAGCATAAGCAGCGTATACTTCATCTAGTTTTAATAGGGCATCAGTAGCATCACTAAGGGCTTCTTCAACCACTTCACGCACGGTTTTACTATCATCAAGATGGGGCTCTTGAGGCAGATAACCGACATTAATGCCAGTTTGCGCCCGTGCTTCACCATTATATTCTTGATCCTCACCTGCCATAATTTTTAACAAAGTGGATTTACCAGAACCATTCAGACCCAAAACACCAATTTTGGCACCTGGAAAAAACGATAGGGAAATATCTTTTAGGATTTCGCGTTTTGGAGGAACCACCTTCCCAACACGATTCATGGTATAAACAAATTGAGCCATTCAACACCTATATTAAAGATTAAAGCAGAAATTTTGGAGAGCAATTATAACTGTTTCTGGTGCGTAAATTCAGTCAGTTTAGAGAAAAAACTTGTTATTCAGACACAATGCCCATAACAATGTAAAATGTCCGTAAATGTATCTGGGCAAATATTTTGCCTATTTGGCAATTATGCTAACTTAGCCACCCTACAAAACAGGGCTATTTCCCCCAATTTATTAGAGGCCAACTAGTGTCAGTCATCCATATTGCCACATCCCAATTACCCACCCCTTATGGCACTTTTGCTATGCATGGCTTTGCCGATAGTGACACCGGCAAAGAGCATATTGCCCTGTCTATGGGTGAATTAGCATCACAGTCAGGTGTGTTGATCAGACTACATTCTGAATGCCTTACTGGCGATGCCTTATTTAGTATGCGTTGCGACTGTGGCTCACAACTTAATGAAGCCTTAAAAAGAATTGCCGACCTGGGTCAAGGTGTCCTTCTGTATTTACGCCAAGAAGGTCGTGGCATTGGCCTCTTGAACAAAATTAAGGCTTACCACTTACAAGACCAAGGTGCAGATACCGTAGAGGCCAACGAAAAACTGGGCTTTAATGCTGATGAACGTAGCTATGAAATGGCTAAAACCATGCTCGACCATCTGGGTGTAGCCTCTGTACGCGTTATGACAAATAACCCACGTAAGATAAAAGCTTTAACTGATCTTGGTATAACCGTACTGGAACGTGAAGCGATCCAGGTGGGCAAAAACAGTCATAATGATGGCTATTTGGCTACCAAAGCCAGCAAACTTGATCACCTATTAGACTAATTAGACAGCAAGAGCAGCCTGAATTGTTTTTTCAATGTCTATGGCTGTGAGCCCGGAGTCAGCAAGAACCTGCTCCCGGGTTGCATGGGCTAATACCTTATCAGGCAAGCCTAAATTAATTAACTTAGGACACTTAGCAGGGGCTTGTTGGGCTAACCATTGGGCAACCAATCCACCTGCCCCACCTGTTATTGCATGGTCTTCCATGGTTACCCATAAATTATGATCTAAAAGCTGCTCTAGCCTATTGCTATCCAAAGGCTTTATAAAGCGCATATCGACTAAAGTAGCATCTAAACTAGCCGCCACTTCTACTGCTGCAGCCAATAAAGCCCCAAAATTTAGTATGGCCACCTTACTGCCTTTGCGCAGTAAGTGCGATTCACCCATATTTATATCTACTACTGGCAACCCTTCAATTGCTACTCCCCGAGGATAGCGAACCACAGCTGGGCCACTGTGATCATAACCCAACTGCAATAGGCTAGTGGCTTCCTGAGCACTACTGGGTGCCATCAGCACTAGATTGGGCACACAGGCTAAGTAACTAATATCATAAGCCCCTGTATGTGTAGCACCGTCTTCACCAACCACCCCTGCGCGGTCAACGGCAAATAATACATCTAAATTTTGTAAGGCCACATCATGAACCAACTGATCATAGCCACGTTGAAGAAAGGTGGAATAAATAGCCACAACAGGTTTAGCACCAGCACAGGCCATTCCAGCCGCTAGGGTAACGGCATGTTGTTCAGCAATA
>DNNY01000085.1:0-749 GCA_003497765.1 Oceanospirillaceae bacterium | reverse complement strand
AACGGCATGTTGTTCAGCAATAGCAACATCATGTAACTGCTTAGGGAATTGACTAGCGAAAGCTGACAGCCCAGAACCACCAGCCATAGCAGGAGTAATAACCTGTAGACGTGAATCATGAGCCGCTACATGGCATGCCCATTGGCCAAATATATTGGCATAAGTAGCTTCCTTTGCAGGGGGCACCTTGGCAATGGGATCAATTTTATCTATAGCATGATATCCAACAGGATCCTGTTCCGCGGCCAGATAACCGCGGCCTTTAACCGTATGGATATGCAATAGTTTTGGCCCTGGTAATAGTAACAAGTCCTGAATATGCTTGATTAAGCTAGAGATATCGTGGCCATCAATAGGTCCGACATAGGTAAAGCCCAAGGCAGTAAACCATGACCTAGGGCCACCCTCTGACCCTGTTTCATCGAGGAATTTTGCTAAGCCACCCTGATTGGCATTGATGGACATATCATTATCATTAACAATTACCAACCCATTGGCCTGACTTTGGGCCATATGATTTAATGCTTCAAAGGCCATGCCACCGGTTAAGGCGCCATCACCCACCACGGCTACGTGCTGTAACTGTTCCCCATCAATAAGCGTCATACCTAATAAGGCACTAATAGATGTACTGGCATGGCCGACCCCAAAACAGTCAAAGGGGCTTTCCTCGCGCTTTGGGAAAGGCGATAAACCACCGGCCTGCCGCATACTCAGCATGGCATCTTTGCGTCCAGTAAGAATTTTAT
>DNNY01000018.1 GCA_003497765.1 Oceanospirillaceae bacterium | reverse complement strand
ACTTGCTTTAGATGAGCGCTGGTTAGATTAGGAAACTTGTGTTTTACCAAGGCCGCGGCACCTGTGACCCTTGGCGCAGAAAAGGATGTGCCCGCGGCATCGCCCAATGTCAGCACATCATCATGTGCCACTATAAAATCATATTTTAGGTTACCAGCTTGGTAACTATAGGAGGCCATTAGATCACTACCATCTGCGAGTGCTCCCACAAAAATCAATCTATCGCCATAGTCTTCATAACCACTATTGCGAATACCATCTGTAACCCCAGCAAGATAGTTGCAGTCTTCAATGTGCTGTGAATCACAGTACTCCGCCCCATTGCCAGCTGAATAGATATATAAACCCACAGCGTCATTTAGCTCATTGGGGTCAAATGCTGCAACGGCTTCCTGAATCATATCATCAAAGCCAGTAACCAAACTTCCAGTGTAAGCGCCTGCCGCATTGCGCTCAGCTTTATCCATGCCCCATGAATTATTAATGATATGGTAGCCATTAGTTTCAAAGTAGTTAAAAGCACTATCAATATCTGCAATATCACCGGTTAGTACATGTTGCAAATTCATTGTAGCTTCTGGTGCCACAGAACTTATAACGATTGAAACCCAATCCCCGTGGGTGTCGAGGGTTTGATTATTATCAAAGCTATCGGCAATCCCAACTTTGACACCTTTTCCTGTCCAGCCATCCAACCAAGCTGACTGAGCTTGTGTATCAACTGCAGCAATGGGATTTGCCCCAGCATTTAGATCTTGATGAGCTTGGCCTAGGCTTTTATATCTCGCACCATAGGGCGTGTCATAGGGAAGTGATACGGGAGCGAGGGCGTCCCATGAGGACATATCTGAAGGTTCACCCAGTGTGTAGTCATATTGTCCTGGAGTCTGGTTAGTTGGGGTGGAAGGTGAATGTGGTATGGTATTGGTTGTACCGCCACAGGCACTAATAAAGATCAACAACCCAAAAATCAGCAAAGTTCTTTTGCATATATTCATTAGAGCCACTCCTAAAGATGTAAGCTTGCAGACTTAGTTTTTCATCTCCATACAGCGCTATATGGTGTTATGGTCTTTATTTATTATTGTTTAATTTTTATATTTGATTATAAGACCTATTCAGATGATATATATTTCGTTTAACCAATGTAACTGTCTGTAAAGACAGTTGTTTCATTCTTATTGTGACAAAGTGTTACGGAATGTTACAAACAGGTGGTATTTACTTACGCTTTAACGGTGTTCGCAAGCCTCTTAGAGAGCGCTTTATAGTCTTTAGGTGAGCCATAGTTTCAGCCCCCAGCTTCATGGTAACACCAACGGCTAAGACATCGATAACCACCATTTGCGTAATACGCGAGGACATTAAGGTACCCAACTCTTTATCCCCGTCTAAATCAATAAATAGGGGGATTTGAGCCAGTTCAGCCAAGGGAGTATGGCTGGGGCATAGAGCAATAACAGTTGCACCTGCTTGCAATGCTAACTGTGTAGTATGCAATAAATCACGCGTACGGCCTGTTTGGGATATGGCGATAACAACATCACCCTCCTGCAAGGTGACCGCTGCCATTGTCTGTAGATGGGGATCTGAATAAGCCGTAGCTGACATATTTAAGCGGAAGAATTTATGTTGCGCGTCACTACAAATAGGAGCTGAAGCGCCAAAACCATAACAATCAACCCGTTGGGTTTCCGCCAATACCTGAATCGCACGTTCTAAATTATCCGCATCGAGGTCGTTTTTGACTCGCACAAGGTTGCCCACAGTGGAATCAAAGATTTTCTCTTTAAATTGCTCAACTGAGTCACGGCTATCTAAACGAAACTGTTGATAAGAATTATTGGTGGCGACATTTTGTGCCAAGGTAAGCTTAAAATCCTGAAAACCATCAAAGCCAAGGGCACGGCAAAAACGTAATACAGTTGGTTCACTAACTTCAGCTGCAGCAGCCAAATCAACAATACGCATCTGCACAACTGAAGAACGTGTTTGCATAACAAAATCAGCTACTTTCTTTTCTGATTTGCGCAAACGATCATAATTGTCTTGCAGGACTTTATATAAGTCGTTGGTCACGGCACCAAATTACCTTCTGCTTAGCCACATTATTTATAATGTGGAATTTAAACCTTGGGTCAAAATAACCCAAACAGCTATTTTGCTAATGTTAGCAATCTACATTTTACTTTATTGCGCTTCAGGCCAAATAAAACCTCGTAGCCCAGCCTATGAGTTTCATTCTAACCCATTCAAAGCCCAATCACTAACGCCAATCGCGACCAATGTAACTGTGTTTTGTATTAACCTATAGTAGATTAATTTATAGCTATACAAAGGCTTGGCAAGAGCTTAATCATAACTAGTGCAATTGTTATTGAATCAGTACAATGGCATCTTGATTTAACAACATTATAGCTATGGCTAGTTGTTTGTTCCTTGCAGCTAATTAATTTGGAAAGATAAATGGACGTTTCACGTTTACTGGACGGTCTTAACGGCGCACAACGAGAAGCTGTGGCTGCACCCGAACAAAATCTTCTGGTTCTTGCCGGCGCTGGCTCGGGCAAAACTCGAGTACTCGTCCATCGTATCGCTTGGCTAATCGATACCGTCGGCCTATCGCCTTGGTCCATTATGGCCGTTACGTTTACCAATAAGGCCGCCCGGGAAATGCGTGGGCGTATAGAAGAATTACTATCCCTTAATACTGAACATCTATGGGTAGGCACTTTTCATAGCTTGGCACACCGACTATTGCGGCGCCACTGGCAAGAGGCCGGCTTACAACAGCAATTTCAGATTATCGATAGTGACGACCAATTAAGCTTACTAAAACGCTTATGTAAAGAGATGCAACTTGATGAAGCTCGCTGGCCAGTGCGCCAGTTCCAAGGCTTTATAAATAGTTGCAAAGACGAAGGCCAAAG
>DNNY01000193.1:7830-15055 GCA_003497765.1 Oceanospirillaceae bacterium | reverse complement strand
GACTGGTGGCTCCACTAACCATACTATGCATCTTGTGGCCATTGCCCGAGCGGCGGGTATTATTATTAACTGGGATGATTTTGCTGCCTTGTCTGCAGTGGTGCCCAGTCTGACGCGGATTTATCCCAACGGTTATGCTGATATCAATGTTTTCCATGCCGCGGGTGGTGTGCCTTACTTAGTGCAGACCCTGCTTGATGGGGGTTACTTACACGAAGACGTGATGACCATTATGGGTAAGGGCTTACGTAACTATTGTCAGGAACCAAAATTGGTTGATGGTGCTCTGCAGTGGCAAGCAGCGCCTGCTGAATCAGGTGATAAAGACGTTTTACGTAGTGCTCAAGAACCATTCCATCCAACGGGTGGTTTGGTATGTGTTAAAGGTAATGTTGGCCGTGGTGTGGTTAAAGTCTCGGCAGTAAAAGAAGAGCACTGGGTTATAGAAGCACCAGCTGTGGTGTTTGATGACCAGTCACAAATCGGTGTGGCCTTTGAAGCCGGTGAATTAAACAAGGATTTTATTGCTGTGGTGCGTTACCAAGGGCCACAGGCATGCGGTATGCCAGAATTGCATAAACTGACACCATACTTAGGTTCTTTGCAAGATAAGGGCTATAAAGTAGCTTTGGTCACTGATGGTCGTATGTCAGGTGCTTCTGGTAAAGTGCCTGCGGCTATTCATTTGTATCCTGAGGCCAAAGCGGGCGGTGTGATTGGTAAAATTCAAACTGGCGATATGCTGCGTCTTGACTGTCATACAAGTGAATTGCAGTTATTGGTGGCGGCGGAAGAACTTGATGCACGAGAAGTTGCCGCTCCCAGCGAAGCAATTAAACAATATGGTATGGGGCGTGAATTATTTGGCAATTTACGGGACAATGTTAGCCATGCTGAGTTGGGCGCTAGTATCGCCCTCTAACTAACCGCCGCTTTTTTCGCCAAGAGATACGCGGGTAATTAAAGGTTTTTTTCGTTTAAACCTATACCTGTGTATCTTTTTGGCCTTGGCATAAGGCAAAATATGCAACTTGCCAAGCTGACTAATAAAACTTCTGATAAAGACACGTTATATGAATCACTTTGAACTTGTTGCTGATATTGGCGCCACTAATGCCCGCTTTGCCCTGGTTGCCTCTGGTCAGACAGAACTTCAACATCTGCATATACTGCCAGCGGTAGACTATGATGACTTGACCCAAGCGGTGCAAGCCTATTTGGCTATAGTGGAAAAACCAAGTTTGCAAGCTGCCAGTATTGCTATTGCTGGGCCGGTTCACAAACCCGTTTTTACGCTGGCAAATAATCATTGGCAAGTGGATAAGGCAAAGGTTGAGCAACAACTTGGCTGCCAAACTCTTTGGTTAAATGACTTCGCTGCCCAAGCTTGGGGAGTGACTGCTTTGGATCCTGAACATCAGGTGGTGATTAAAACAGGTGAGGATAAGCCTGAGGAAAATCGTTTAGTGATTGGCCCCGGTTCTGGCTTGGGTGTCGCTGGTTTGGTCTACAATAAATCCACTTGGGTGCCTGTTATTGGCGAAGGAGGGCATGCTAGCTTTGCCCCGGGTAATGCGCGAGAAATGGCTGTTTTAGGTGAATTGTTAAATGACTTTGAGCATGTTTCCGTGGAACGGGTGGCCTCTGGCTCAGGTATCCCTTTGTTGTACGCTGCCCTAGCTAAATTAGACGGCCAATCACCACAATATACTGACGCTGGTGCCATTAGTGCAGCGGCAACAACAGATCCTTTAGCGCAAGAAACTATGGCTTTGTTTTTTGGGATTTTGGGTCAGGCGGCGGCCAGTGCGGCGCTGCATATGGGCGCTATTGGTGGCGTTTATTTGGTCGGTGGTATTCTGCCTAAAATTTTATCGAGCATGCAAGACAGTGATTTTGTCGATCGTTTTTGTCAACGTGGACGTTTCCGTCAGTATATGGAAGAAATGCCTGTTATACTAAGTACAGACAATGACTTGGGCCTAAAAGGTGCGGCACTAGCATTAAAAAATCAATAATAATTGGAAGTTAATATGCTAAAACTCGAGCAGTCAGACTATTGGCAACAGTTACAAGATCTGGCTCAAATTCACAGAAATACTCACTTACGTGATTTATTTGCTAGGGATAATCAGCGTTTTCAGAAGTACTCCTTAGGCGTACAAAATATTCTTTTCGATTATTCTAAGAATTGCATTACCGATGAGGTATTGTCCGCCCTATTCGGTCTGGCCAAGGATATGGATCTTACAGGTGCCATAGAGCGTATGTATCGTGGTGACAAGATTAACACCACTGAAAATCGTGCTGTTCTACATACAGCTTTGCGTAATCGTGGTAACGCACCCTTATTAGTCGATGGTATCAATGTCATGGAGCAAGTTAACGATGAATTGGCAAATATGCGCCAGTTTGTTGATAAGGTGCGGTCTGGGGAATGGTTAGGTTACTCTGGTAAGCGTATTACTGATGTTGTGAATATCGGTATTGGTGGCTCAAATTTGGGGCCTAAAATGGTTACTCAGGCCTTGTCTGCTTATGCGGATAACAAAGTCCGTGTGCACTTTATTTCTAATGTCGATGGTGTTGAAGTTGCCGAAGTATTGCGCCCCTTACATCCTGAACAAGTGCTCTTTGTGGTGGCTAGTAAAACCTTTACTACTAGTGAAACCATGACTAACGCCCAAACAGCACGTAACTGGCTAATGGCCTCCGCTTTTGATGAGCGCGCGGTGAAGAAGCACTTTGTGGCGGTGTCCACAAATACTAAAGCGGTAAGTGAGTTTGGTATAGATACGGAGCATATGTTCACTATGTGGGACTGGGTAGGTGGCCGCTATTCTATTTGGTCTGCTATTGGCTTACCCATTGCTTTGTATTTGGGCTTTGATCAGTTTGAAGAGCTGCTAACTGGCGCCTATGATATGGATCAACATTTCCGTGATCAGCCGATGGCTAATAATGCCCCGGTTATTTTGGCTTTGATAGGTATCTGGAATAGCTTATTACACGGCGCTCAAAGTTTGGTTATTTTACCCTATGACCAGCCCCTAGAAAGCTTTACTGACTATATCCAGCAAGCGGATATGGAAAGTAACGGTAAACATGTTGACCAGACTGGTAATCGGGTTAATTACCCTACTTCACCTGTGGTATGGGGACAGTTAGGTATTGATGGGCAGCACGCTTTTTATCAGCTTCTGCATCAGGGTAATGTGATTGTACCTGCCGACTTTATTGGCTCAGTGGAAAGTTCTACGCCAGTGCGCGGGCACCATGAAAACCTGATGGCTAACTTTTTTGCCCAGACTGAAGCACTGATGAATGGCATTAGTGAAGATCAGGTGCGAGAGCAATTGCAGGCGCAGGGATTAAATCAGCAAGAGATTGAAGCATTGTTGCCCCATAAGGTTCATGAAGGCAATCGCCCAAGTAATACTTTGCTGTTAAAGCGTGTTGACCCGCGCACTTTAGGTGCTTTGATCGCTTTATATGAGCATAAAATTTTTACCCAAGGTGTGGTTTGGGATATTTGCTCTTTTGATCAGTGGGGTGTTGAGTTGGGTAAAACATTAGCCAAAGGCATCTTGTCTGAAATTAATGGCGAGAGTACCAATGCTCACGATAGTTCTACCAATGGCCTGATCGACTATTTTAAGAGTCTTCGCGCCTAACATTTTCATGTAGGCTCATTAGGGCACTTGCTAAAGCTTAATATAGAGTCTTTCTGGCCGACCCACGCTGCCATAATTAACTTCAGTTTTTACCTCTTCGGTACTGGTGAGGTATTCCAGATAGCGTCTGGCAGTGGTGCGACTGGCGCCTATAATTGAACCCATCTGTTCTGCACTAAATAATTCCTTTGGATTATTAGCAAATGCCTCACGTACCTTATTTAAGGTGAGTGCATCTACGCCCTTGGGGAGTCGCTCTTGTCCCGTTGTGGCCTGCTTAGCAGATTGATTCAGAAGGTTATCGACATCAGTTTGGGCTAATTGATCGAGTTGCTGTAGTTTTTGCAAATGATCGCGATAATTATGTAAAGCCTCTTGTAGGCGGGCAAAAATTAGCGGTTTGATAAGCAAATAAAATACCCCACCATGCATGGCTTCGCGTAAGGTATCCACATCTTTGGCGGCGGTGATTAGAATCACATCTGTGTGATGGGCGTTGCTGCGCAGGTCGCGCAGCAAATCTAAACCTGTGCCATCGGGAAAATATACGTCTAGCAGCAGTAGGTCGGGTTTAAGCACCTCAACTAAGTCTTTGGCTTCGGCAATACTGCGCGCCACACCAACTAGTTCAAAACCATCAATACGATCGAGGAAGCGTTGCTGAATTTCGGCAATTTGAGGGTCGTCCTCGGCGATAATGACACGAATGCTCATAGTTTCTCCTGACGCTTCTCAATATAGACAGTAAAGCGACAACCCTGATCTGTATTTTCTAGCGTTAGGCGACCCGGTAATAAGGGTAGTAATTGTTGCACTAAATGGAGTCCCAAACCATGGTTGGGCTCACTTTTGCTGCTATAGCCACGAGCAAAGATTTGTTCTTGTTGTTGTTCACCGATACCTGGGCCTTGATCTTCAATTTCAAAAATTAGCTCTTGGCCTAAATCCGTCATATGAATAAAGACCGTATCATTGCCCTGCTTTTTAGTGGCTTCCATGGCATTATCGATGATGTTACTTAGCACACTAACTAACTGTTCTCGCGGCAGACTCAAAGGAATATCGTGCATACTGCTTTCGGCATCAATGACTAGGTTTAGGCCTAGTTCTTTGGCGCGATTATACTTGCCTAATAGGCATCCTGACAGAATAGGATCCGATACAGTTTCTGTGAGAAGACCAATTAGTTCTTGATGGCTGAGGCTTTCTTGGCCGATGAGTGTTAATGCCTCGTCTGTAGAGCCAATTTGAATCAAGCCGGCAATGGTTTGCAGTTTATTGGCATACTCATGGGATTGGCTGCGCAGTGAATCGGCATAGGCTTGAATATCGGTCAGCTTCTGGGATACCAAGTCCAATTCATTTTTAAGGCGAAAGCTGGATACAACACCGGTAATTTCACCTCCTTGAATAAGCGGTATACGGTTAACAATAAAATTACGATCGCGCAGCCAAATTTCTCGGTCAAATTCCGCTTCCCCAGTTTCTAGTATTTCGAGCATATGGCTATTAGGTAACACTGTCCGTATATGCTGGCCATTGAGTTGGGTGTCTTTTTGTAGTTCGAGGGTTTGCACCGCAGCGCGGTTAAAGGTGGTGATATATCCATCTCTATTAATGGCAATGATACCCTCGCGAACTGACTCCAAGGTGGCATTACGTTCTTGATACAGGCGGCCAATTTGTTCTGGCTCAAGGCCAAACAGGGCTTTCTTAAAGTGTTGAGTAAACCATAAAGCAATAAGCACTGAAGCAATCAGGCTGACACTGATAGCAAATAATAGGCTATTACGATATTGGCTGGATATAAGTTGCACAGTATCCATTTTAAAGCCTACAGAAACGATACCGATAATATGTTCATCTGTGGAGTTAAAGATAGGTGCTTTACCACGCATGGAAGCACCTAAGCTACCCACGGCAACTTGCGTATAGGGGCGACCATAAACCAGAGCTGGTTCATTATCATCACCCTCGTCGTCATACATGGGTTGACCGATACGCGCCAGGGTAGGGTGGGCTAAGCGAATGCCCTTACGGTCACCAATAACCACAAATAAAGCATCATTTTTATTGGCCATGGTTAAGGCCAACTCGGGTAGTGTTTCTACTTGCTTGGTTTCTATAGCATTGATCACTTGTGGCATGGCGGCAATGGTTTTAGCCACATGCAGTGCGCGTTGAGCAATCTGGTCATGGAGTGATTCTTTAAGGGTAGTGATGGCAAATAGCCCAATTAGTCCAGACTGGATAAGCACTACCAATCCAAACACAAGAATCATGCGCGTTTTAAGCTTTAAGTGGCGGATCGAATAAGTCATAGCCCAAATGGAATGGTGTGTAAGTTATTGTTGTTTTCAAATTATTATAATTAACCTGGTAAAACTCTGCAAAATGACCTAAGCAGCCAATTAAGTGAGTTTTGGCAGTTTTGAGCCTCTAAATTGACCAAACAGTGGCTGCTAATCTAAGTGCCCAAAACCTTGTAAACCAAGCCTTTTCAGTGTCTCTAACTATTATGGTACAGGTTTATGAAAATGATTGCTGTGAACAATATGCACAAAAAGACCAATAAGCTCGTTAAATTCTTTAAGTGACTAAACTGGTTCGCCTAGGTTAGGGAGATTAATCTATTTGCGCTTTATGCTAATAACAAAATTTAGGAGAAAATCCATGCTAAAAAAATTAATAAGCAAGCAAACAGCTTTGGCTGCCGCTTTAGTAGTTGCCACCAGTTTTGGAGCTACTAGCGCACAAGCTGTAGACAGTGTTCACTTTTTGATTCCTGGCGGTGCTGGGGGTGGTTGGGATGGTACTGCTCGCGGTACTGGTGAAGCCTTGACCAAATCCGGTTTGCTAGACAGTGCTTCCTATGAAAATATGTCTGGTGGTGGCGGTGGTAAAGCCATTGCACACTTGATCGAAACTTCCGATCAAGCCCACGGCACATTGATGGTTAACTCTACTCCAATCGTTATTCGTTCTTTGTCTGGTGTATTCCCACAAAACTTCCGCGACCTAACCCCTATTGCAGCCACTATAGGTGACTATGCTGCATTTGTTGTACCGACTGCTTCTGAGTATCAGTCTTTCTCTGATATCGTTGCTGATTATCAAGCTGATCCGCGATCTGTTGCCGTTGCTGGTGGTTCTTCTCGCGGTGGTATGGACCATTTGGTTGCTGCTATGGCGTTTAAAGCTGCTGGTGGTGACCCTACGCAAGTGAAGTATGTTGCCTATGACGCTGGTGGTAAGGCTATGGCTGGTATGTTGTCTGGTGAGACCCATGTATTGTCTACAGGCTTTAGTGAAGCTATTGCCATGATGAATGCTGGCGAAGTACGTATTCTGGCTATCACTAGCGACGAGCGTTCTCCTGCTGCACCAAATGTGCCTACTCTGCAAGAATTAGGCTACGATGCTAGCTTTGTAAACTGGCGTGGTTTCTTCGGCGCGCCTACTTTGAGCGATGCTGAAGCAGCTGAATACCAGAAGCTATTGGCTGATATGTACTCTAGTGACGCATGGCAAGAAGTTCGTGACCGTAACGG
>DNNY01000193.1:0-7680 GCA_003497765.1 Oceanospirillaceae bacterium | reverse complement strand
AGAAGTTCGTGACCGTAACGGTTGGACTGAAATCTTCCGTCCAGGTGCTGAGTTTATGTCCTTCCTAGAAGGTCAAGAGCAGGTCATTGGTGATCTGATGCGTGAGCTTGGCTTCCTATAAAGTCTAGCTTGTTGCCAGTCACCCACTGGCAACAATATATCTTGGTCTGGTATAACCTATGTTGTACCAGACCAATTACTTTGCAGTACCCAATTACTGAAGTGTTGGTTAAATAAGCAAGAGCTCCGGCGGCTAGTGCATAATTGATTTGCTAAATACTTATTAAGTTCATGATTATCAAGACAGTAATTAAGGCTATTAAACTATATACCCATGGTTACTTTTGTTAATTGAGCTGCAGTAACAGTGTGTTAAGTCAAGCTATTAAATAATGTGGAATTACCCATGACACTAAATAAAGATCATATAGGCGGTCTGATCTTCCTCACCATATCAGTGGTATATGGTTACTATGCCTACGATATTCGAATGTTTCCTGGTGACCAATTTGCACCTTTTAATGCCCAAACACTGCCCATTGCACTGGCTTGGGTGGGTGGTTTGGTTAGCTTGGTTATGGTAGCCACGGCGGGGCGCTCAGAAGAACCGAATCCAAATCTTGCGCAATTAAACTTTTTGCTTGTCGGCAAGTTGATGTTGCTTGTATGGCTATTTGCTCAAGCTTTAAGTTGGATCGGTTTTTTGGCTTCTACTATTTTGTTTTTAATAGTGGGTTATTGGATTTTGGGAGAGCGCAATCCGCGCACACTATTCCTAGCTAGCGTTCCGTTTGCAGTGGGATTTTGGTTGTTGTTAGCCAAGGTATTAGATATTTATCTAGCGCCTGGCAAATTTTGGCAAATGGTATTGGGAGCATAACCTATGTGGGATGGTATTTTTACTGGTTTAACCACAGCCGTTGCACCATTTAATATTATGATGGTGGTCGTAGGTTGTTTCTGCGGCACTTTTATTGGTATGTTGCCCGGCTTGGGGCCTATTTCGGCCGTGGCATTAATGATTCCTATTACCTATGGACTTGATCCGTCGTCAGGTATTATTTTGATGGCGGGTGTTTATTATGGTGCTGTATTTGGTGGCTCCACATCGTCTATCTTGATTAATGCCCCCGGCTGCTCAAGTACTGTGGTAACCGCCTTTGATGGATATCCCATGGCGCAGCAAGGTCAAGCAGGTAAAGCCTTGGCTCTGGCAGCTTATTGTTCCTTTACTGGCGGCACTATTGGCGCCATTATTCTTTTGGTGGCTGCTCCCGCATTAGCGACAGTTTCCTTAAGTTTTCAATCAAGTGATTATTTTGCCTTAATGGTATTGGGCTTAAGTGCAGTAGCTGCTTTTTCTGGTAAAGGGCAAGTGCTTAAGGCTTTGCTAATGACTATTTTTGGTCTAATGATCGCTACCATTGGTACCGATGTTATTTATGGTATTCCCCGCTTTACCTTTGGCAATCTTGATCTGATCGATGGTATTAGCTTCCTACTCTTAGCCATGGCTACCTTTGCTTTGGCTGAAGTGGTGATGACAGTACTAAAAGGGGAGCATAAGGAAGATGACGTCCCCATGGATATGTCTTCTTTGGGCAGTATGAAACTCAGCAAAGAGGAAGTGAAGCATGTAGCGCCTACGGCAGGCCGCTCATCATTATTTGGTTTCTTAGTTGGTGTATTGCCGGGCGCAGGTGCAACCATTGCTGCGTTTTTGGCTTATGGCGTGGAGCGCAATCTTGCTCCTAGAGCCATTAAAGATAAGTTTGGTAAAGGTGCATTGCGTGGATTAGCTGCGCCAGAGGCGGCTAATAATGCAGCTTCCACCGGTTCTTTTGTACCATTGCTAACGCTAGGGATACCTGGCTCCGGTACTACAGCTATTATGCTGGGGGCACTTATTGCCTATGGTATTCAGCCTGGTCCGCGGCTATTTGTTGATAATCCAGAGGTATTCTGGTCGGTCATTATCTCTATGTATTTTGGCAATATTGTCCTGCTGATTTTGAATTTACCACTAATTCCTTATATTTCTCGGCTATTAATTATTCCCCGACCTATTTTGATTCCTTTAATTCTATTTTTTTCGATTACTGGGGTTTATCTAGTGAGCTTTAATAGCTTTGATATTGAGTTAATGGTGCTTATTACTGTTGTTGCAATCTTTTTACGGCTTTTATCTTTCCCTATGGCGCCTATGTTATTGGGCTTTATTCTAGGTGGCATGATGGAAACTAATTTAAGTCGGGCGCTGATTATTTCTGATGGCAGTTTGGCCTTCTTATGGGAGCGGCCTCTGACGGCGCTGATTATGAGTATTGCCATAATCGCTTTATTGCTACCTATCCTGGGTCGTTATATAGGTCTAAAGCGTTTTAGTGCTGATAGTTTAGTCGTTGCCGATAAAGGCGAAGGTTAAGTTCCATGCTAGTGAAATTGATTCGCCGAAATCGCTATCAAGTTGGTGACTATATTGTCCAGAAACGCCAGCAGCAGTGGTGGGTATTTCCCTATAACAGCAAGCGTATAGGCTGTATCGCCCGAGTACACGAAGTTGTTTATTTTGCACCTAGTTTAGAATCCGCCATTAACTGGCTAGAAGCTAAAGAGTCCAATTAACTATTGCAGTGATAGAGTAATGTCTATCTTTTTAGCTCTGTGCACAACCGCAGGGCTTTTTTTGTCCCAAAAAAAGTGGATGGCATGTGGCCAACAAGAGACTAAAAACACCAAAGCCATCCACACAAAGGCGAAAATAAACTAGCCAAGTAAATATAGGTCATATTTTATTTTTTGCTTGAAAGCTTAATTTTAAGACCATTGCTTTAAGGAAAATATAATTTGTATTGACAACTTTACAATTAGTATTTAAGCTCTCTTCTAGATATCTAGTAATGGCTTATAAAAATGCTTAATTCGGCTTCACCAATACCCCTGTACCAACAGCTTGCAGAGTTGTTGCGTCGGTCTATGGAAGCTGGCGAATTAGCTGAGCGGGAGAAGATTCCATCTGAGCACGTCTTGGCAGCGACCTATGGCATTGGTCGTCCAACGGTCCGCCAAGCCACCGATATGCTGGTTAGAGAAGGGATTTTAGAACGTCGTCGAGGTTCAGGTACTTATGTCATGCCTAAAGCTAAGCATATCGACCTATTGTCATTAGGTGGTACAGGGCAGGCTTTGCAAGCTAGTGACTTAGCAGCTGATAGTGAGTGGTTACTATTACCCCATTTAGTAACAGGCGATGATTGCAAAGGTGGCTTTGCGGCAGCATACCAACTGCAGCGTTTAACGCGGATTGATAGTGAGCCAGTGTTACTAGAAACCTTTTATTTGGATGCTGAGGTATTTAATGATTTTGATCAAATTTTTAATTCTCAACTTTCCCTATCAGGCCAAGTGAAACAACAATATTTTTATGCGGTGACGAGTGCAGAACAAAGTTTTCATGTACTGTTTCCAAACCGAAGGCTGGCGACATTGATGCAGACTAATACGAAATTGCCCCTTTTGCATGTAGCCCGAAAGCTACATTTTGGTAAGCAAACTGGGCTAATCTATTGCGATATTGTGTGCCGCACTGACCGATTTAATTTTTCACAGAACATTTATACAACACCCTAGGACATAGCGATGAAGAACCGCGGATATTTTAACCAGTTTGGTGGTGCTTTTATTCCCGAAATTTTAGTACCTACCTTTGACCAGTTGGAGGCGGCCTACTTGGAAGCCAAGTCTGACCCTGCTTTTTGGCAGGAATATGTTAATTTAATGTCGACCTATTCTTGTCGCGCTACGCCTATCACTTATGCGGAAAACTTAACCCAGCATCTGGGTGGGGCACAAATTTATATTAAACGTGAAGATTTAAATCATACTGGGGCCCATAAGGCTAATAATGTAATGGGTCAGGGCCTATTAACTAAACGTATGGGTAAGCGCCGAGTGATTGCTGAAACAGGTGCTGGGCAGCATGGTGTGGCCACGGCGACTATGGCCGCTAAATTTGGCTTTGACTGTACTATTTATATGGGCGCCGTAGACGTTGCTCGACAACGCCCTAATGTCTTCTGGATGGAGCAAATGGGAGCCACTGTCGTGCCTGTTGAAGATGGCAGTGCTACTTTAAAAGATGCTATTAATGAGGCATTCCGTGATTGGGTAACCAATATGGATGATACTCACTATGCCTTAGGTACCGCTTGCGGTCCTTATCCTTTCCCAGAAATGGTCGCTTGGTTCCAATCTATTATTGGTATTGAAGCACGGGAACAGATGTTAAGCCAACAGGGTCGTTTGCCAGACCGAGTATATGCCTGTGTCGGTGGCGGTTCTAATGCTATGGGTTTATTTAGTGGCTTTTTAGATGATAAAGAAGTTGAGCTAGTGGGTGTCGAAGCCGGTGGCCGTGGTAAAGGCATGGGTGAGCATGCTGCTCGGCTAGCCTATGACGATGCGACTGTGGGTGTGGCACAGGGTTATAAGACCTATTTCTTGCAGAATCCTAACGGCCAAATGATGGATACCCATTCTGTTTCCGCTGGACTTGATTATGTGGGTGTATCACCCATCTTAGCTAATTATCATGATACGGGTCAGGTACGCTTTGAAGCCGCGACTGATGATGAAGTGGTTGCAGCGATGCAGCTTACAGTGCAAAAAGAGGGACTAATCCCCGCCCTTGAATCATCCCATGCTTTTGCCCAAGCCTTTAAAGAAGCGCCGAACATGGGCAAAGATGAGATTATTTTGATTAATCAGTCTGGGCGGGCAGATAAAGATATCTTTACTGTGGCTGATGCCATAGATGACCCCAAATGGCGTGAATTTATTATTACTAAGGCCGACCAGTATCGTGCCCGCGCTGCTACCGAAGGAGGCGTTAAATAAGTATGTTGGAACAATATATTCAAGACCGTTTGCAACACAAAGAATTGCTTTTGATGACCCATATTGTATTGGGTTATCCGTCCTATGATAAATCCATGTACTTGGTAGAAAGTATGGTAGAGGCTGGGGTGGATTTAATGGAATTGCAGATTCCCTTCTCTGAGCCAATGGCTGATGGCCCGGTAATTTTAAAAGCCAATGCGGAAGCCTTAAAAGCAGGGGCGACCTTAGAGAAAAGTCTAGAAATGGCGGAGAAGATCACCGCTAATTTCGATATTCCCTTTTTATTTATGACCTACTACAACATTCTATTTAAACATGGTGTAAGTGACTTTGTTTCTAAGATGCATGATATAGGTATCAAAGGGGCGATTATCCCAGATTTGCCACCTGAGGAAGCTAGTGAATACTTACAAGCTATGCAGCAGCATAAGCTAGACCCAGTGCATATTTTTACCCCCAATAGTTCTCTAGAGCGCAAACAGGAACTTAACAAACATACCTCGGGATTTATGTATACGGTTGCTCGCAAGGGGGTGACTGGCAAAGATACACAGTTTGGTGATGAATTAGGTGACTACTTAGTGGAATGCCGCCAAGCGACAGATTTGCCTTTAGCCCTAGGTTTTGGTGTTAAATCCAAAGCCGACTTTGACTTTATCCGTGGCAAAGCAGATGTGGCCATTATTGGTTCGGAGGCCATTCGCGTGATGGAAGACCAAGGTGTTGAGGCAGTTGGTCCCTTTATTCACTCGATCATCAATTAGGTAATGAGCAGAGCCTATGGATTTGTTCGATGACCAGCAAAATCCTAGTCATAATCGGCTCCCTTATGATGGTGAGGTTTATTATTACGGGCCCATAATGTCCCTTGCTGAGGCGGATAAATACCTGCAACAGTTAATTACTGGCTTGGACTGGCAGGCTGACCAAGTAAAAATGATGGGGAGACTGATCACGACTCGGCGTTTAGTTGCCTGGTATGCTAGTCAGACCTTAAGTTATACCTATGCTGGTGTCACCAAAACGCCTTTGCCTTGGACTGAGTCTTTGTTGCGTCTTAAGCAGTTAATTGAAGCCTGTTCTGATAGTACATTTAATGCTTGTTTGGCGAATTTCTATCATGATGGTAACGATGCTATGGGTTACCATTGTGATAACGAAAAAGATTTGCAGCCAGAAGCTGCTATCGCGTCTTTAAGTCTGGGGGCGCCACGACGGTTTTGCTTTAAGCACAGGGGAACAAAGGCTAAAGTGGAGCTAACTTTAGCCCATGGCAGTTTGCTAGTTATGCAGGGCGATACCCAAAAGCACTGGCTACACGCCTTACCTGCAGCCAAAAAAGTAGATCAGAATAGGGTAAATCTGACATTTCGAAGTATGCAAACTAGATAAGCTTATGTGAAAGGGTCGCTTATTGAGGCCAAGAAATAAGTTGCTCACCGTCTTTATCTAGATGCAACCATTGATCGGGAGCATCCCCCTCTTGCCAACCAGAGGCAACACAGCGAATTTGCAAAGCAGCAGATTCTATTTCCAGCAATGCTTGTTGCGCACAGCTTTTATCGTCACTCCAAGGTAATTGGCTATGGTTAAACCAAATGCTGGTAAAACCATCTTGCACCCTAAGCAAGACGATAACTTCAAATTCCATGCCCTGCCAGCTAGCTAAAAAGTGACAACGTTGCTTACCCTGACTAGTTACTGTTAAGGAATCAAAGCGACTTACTAACCACTCCTGTATTTGCTCAGCTGTTGGCCCTTTAACATAGATCTCAATATCAGGTTGTGACATAACACTTGTACTTAGAAAATGGCTCATAGCTATGCTAATAAGCGTTGCATAATATCAGCATAAATATCTGTTAGGGTTTCTAGATCGGCTATTTTTACACACTCATTTAGTTTATGTATGGTGGCGTTACAAGGGCCAAGTTCCACCACTTGCGCACCAGTAGGCGCAATAAAGCGACCATCAGAGGTACCACCAGCAGTAGACAATTCCGTTTGCTGATCTGTACACTGCATAATGGCTGCTTGGCAAGCATCTACAAGCTCACCAGCTGCAGTCAGGAAAGGCAGGCCGTTATAGGTCCAGTTAATATCATAGTCCACTTGATGGCTGTCTAAGATAGCTTCTAGTCTTTGCACTAACTGGTCTGCTGTTACTTCAGTAGAATAGCGGAAGTTGCACTGAATTTTTACCTGTCCTGGCACCACATTAGACGCACCAGTACCACCATGAATATTAGCCACTTGAAAGCTAGTGGGTGGGAAGAAATCATTGCCCTGATCCCATTCTGTGTTGGCTAGCTCAGCCAACGCGGGTGCGACCTTATGAATAGGATTATCTACCAAATGGGGATAGGCCACATGACCCTGAATACCCTTGGCAGTGATTTCCGCAGTTAGGGAGCCGCGACGCCCATTTTTGATAGTATCACCCACTTTATTTGATGATGAGGGTTCGCCTACGATACACCAGTCCATCTTTTCATTACGTGCCTCAAGGGCATCCACCACGCGAGTAGTACCATCGACAAAAGGACCCTCTTCATCACTGGTTATCAACAGTGCCAAACTACCTTTGTGGTCTGGATGTTGGTCAATAAACCTTTCTAAAGCTACTACCCATGCCGCCAGGCTGCCTTTCATATCGGCGGCGCCACGACCATACAGATAGCCATCTTTTTCAGTTGGCTCAAAGGGAGGGGTATCCCAATTAGCCTTGGGGCCCTAAGGCACCACATTAGTCTTTGCGGCTAACGCCCGCACAGGATGTCG
>DNNY01000115.1 GCA_003497765.1 Oceanospirillaceae bacterium | reverse complement strand
CATAAATGACTTGCCATGATACTTAATATAAGGAGACTTCTATGAACAAGTGTTGCCAGCTAATGCTGATCTCTTTACTCACTATACTCTTAGCCAACACAAGTTATGCCAGCAGGGTGAATAAGCTCAGTAGTGATCCCTTAACACGGTTTCAACAACAGGCCCCTGCTGACACCCTCTTTTATGTTGATGGCTCGCTAGACTGGCGCACCCGTTCTATTGATATGGGTCGGTTAACCTCTGTTTCACAAATGCAGTCTGCAGTGGATGAGTTGGAAAAAATTGCCGAGGAAGTGTCGTTACCTGAATTCGATTTCTTCTCTATTTTGCTTAATGATCTGATGGCAGTAAGGGCCACGGGAGACAAAAATTTTGTCGCCCATTATGGTCTTGATAAATATATGTCTGGCGCTTTTTATATGGACGGCTTAATGCCAGTACTGCAATTTGGTGTAGAACGTCCAGAGGCCATACTTAAAGCCTTTGATAAAGCTGGTCAAGAGAGCTTCTTACCTCGTTCAACAGCCATGTGGGGAGAGCACCAAGTCCATTACTGGACCCTCAATACAGGACCAGAAGTCGGCTTTGATTTATGGCTCACTTTATCCTTACAAGACACTATTGCCACTATTACGGTGATCCCAGAGAGTTTCTCTGAAGCACGCCGCTTAGATATCCTTGGGTTGGCACCAGAAACACGCTCTCTGGCAGATACAAACGCCATCGCCACCCTGCGTGATGAGGAAAACTTTATCGACTATATGGCCGGCTACTTTAGCGTGCTGGAATTAACCCGCATGCTCAGTGGTACAGAATCAAATAAGGCCAGCATGGATCTGCAGCAACTCACCATGAATACCAATGATAGTCCCTTCACCCCCAGCTGTGGCCAAGAATTGACACTTATGGCCGAAGGTATGCCACGGGTAATATTTGGCTATGATGCTGTGAAAAAGCAAGGTAACAGCATCATCATGGAAGGCCATGCAATAATTGAAGTCACCAATCAAGATATAGCCGCGCAATTGACCAAGTTAAATGGTCACCTGCCCAGTTATGTTAATAGTGCCGATGATAGCTTGTTCTCTATGGCGCTTGGTTTAGATATAACCTCACTGACACCAGTATTTAACGATTTACGCGCCCGTTTTATGGCTAACGATTTTGCTTGCGCTGAACTTGCTGAATTGCAAATGGCCGCCACTGCTATGGATCCATCGGCTTTAGCGATTGCCACGGCTATGGGACAAGGTATTAGCGGTGTGGGACTGGCAATTTATGATTTAGATATTAAGAGTCTGATGGCCGGACTATTTAGTGTGGACGGACTAGTGACTATCGCTGCCGAAAACCCAGCCCTGTTAGTAGGTCTGGTTGGGCTAGTTCCTGAACTGGGTAGTGTCGTCATCCCCAGTGATGGTACAACAGTGCCACTTAATCTCCCCGATCTGCCCCCGGGGATCCAACCCAAGGTCGCGGTGAAAGGCAACCAAGTGGTTATTTTTGATGGTGACGAGGCCACCTCAGCTGCCCGATCTTTAGCCTTTGAAAAGCTTAATCAAGATGGCCTGTTTGCCTTTACTGCCAACTATAACAAAGTGGCTACTATCGCCCAGGAAGCTATGCCGGCTATTGGTGATATGGCCGACATGAGCATCAATGATTGTGCCGATTTGTATTCTAGTCTGGCTTTATTAAACGACCTTAATACCGACGTAGCTATGACGGAGACCTTTACCAATAAAGGCTTACGTATTGACTTTGAAACAAAATTTTATGAGGTTACAGGCGAATCACAAATGTGGTCACCAGAAGGCGAGTATCTAGTTGAAGAACTTATTGAAGGTTGCTCTTGGGAAACCTTTGGTTATGAGACCTTATCAGCCAATGGTGTTGGTGGCTATGCCATAAGTGATGAATACAATCAGTGTGACTTATATGTGGTGGAGTATGACTGGCAGCAATCTGGCGTCACCTTATCATTTGTTGAGCGTGATGCTTTGGATCGCGAGACCTGTGCTGATGAGTTCGAAGTAGGTGAAACCAGTGAGTATAGTTGTACTCTGATCACTCAAAGCGACAATAGTTTTGACTGTATGTTTGATTATGGTGATGGTGATAGACAGGTCTATCGTTATACACGGGATCGCTAAATTACTCCCCTTTTACACTAGGAAGGGGTTATGTTGACGCTCTTGTCCAATAGTCGACATAGGGCCATGACCAGGTACAAATTGTACTTGGTCATCCAGCACCAGTAACTTGTCATGAATAGACTGGATGAGGGTGGCATGGTCACCTTGGGGAAAGTCTGTGCGGCCAATAGAGTTTTGAAATAAGACATCACCAACAAACAGCAAGCCAATAGTGGGATGATAAAACACCACATGGCCTGGGGTATGTCCCGGGCAATGAAAAACCTGCATGGTTTCTTTGCCTACCTGTACCTTATCACCTTGATCTAACCAGCGCTGGGGTACAAAAGGCCGCGCTTCTGGAAACTGAAACATGCGACTTTGGTCACTCAATTTATCGATCCAGAATTGGTCAGCTTTATGGGGGCCAATAATGGGAATATCATGCTGTTCCGCAATGTCAGCAGCAGCACCGGCATGGTCAATATGAGCATGGGTGAGCAGAATCTGCTTTAGTTGCACACCATGTACCTCAATCCGCTCTAGTAATAACTCCGAGTTACCACCAGGATCAATAAGGGCAGCCTCGTTGGTGCTATCACACCAAACCAATGAGCAGTTTTGTTGAAACGCTGTGACTGGAATTATTTCAACTCTTAAGCTCATCTACACCACCCTCATTACCGCTTTGCTAAACCTTTATAGTTCTCGCACTTGGCTTACTTAACCCATGCCCGCGCATTACGGAACATACGCATCCAAGGTCCATCTTCTTGCCACTCCTCAGGGGCCCAAGAATTTTGCAAACTACGATATACTCGCTCAGGGTGTGGCATCATTATAGTCACACGACCATTAGCTGCCGTTAGTCCAGTAATACCCTCTACTGAACCATTAGGGTTGGCTGGATATGCCTCTGTAGGCTTGCCATAGTTATCGACATAACGCAATGCCACTTGGCCGCCTTGGTTGCATGCTTCAAGGTCAGCGGTGCTGGCAAATTCAGCATGACCCTCACCATGGGCAATGGCAATAGGCATATGTGAACCAGCCATACCTTGTAGGAAAATAGAATCCGACTCTTGCACCTGCACTAAGGCTGTACGACCTTCAAACTGTTCTGACTGGTTACGTACAAAGTGTGGCCAGTGTTCAGCACCAGGAATTAACTCATGTAAATTTGAAAGCATCTGACAGCCATTACATACACCAAGAGCAAAGGTATCGCTGCGCGCAAAGAAATCGCTAAACTGTTGTCGTGCCTTGGCATTAAAGAGAATAGATTTGGCCCAACCCTCGCCCGCACCCAGCACATCACCGTAGGAGAAACCGCCACAGGCAACCAGCCCTACAAACTCTGTTAACTGTCGACGGCCAGTTAAAATATCACTCATATGCACATCGGTACAGGCAAAGCCTGCACGATCAAAAGCAGCTGCCATTTCGACCTGACCATTAACACCTTGCTCACGCAAAATGGCCACTTTAGGACGCTTATTTGTTTCTAAACTAGCGGTGATTTCGTCATCTAAATCAAAAGTTAAATGGACATTTAGGCCTGGATCACTGGCATCCAATAAACGATCAAATTCTTGCTGGGCACAATCGGCATTATCACGCATAGCCTGCAAGCGATAACTGGTCTCTGCCCAAGTGCGGTGCCAGTCTATACGTGAATCAACCAATACTTCCTCACCCTCAAGGGTAAAACGAATTTGATCATCATCATTCAGGGTACCAATAACCTGACTGTGCTCAGCCAGACCCGCGGCACTACATTGACGTAACACCTCTGCTGTATCTTCTTTGCGTACTTGGATCACAACACCCAGTTCTTCATTAAACAAACTACCTAATAAGTCTTGGGGATGGTCTACTAAGACACCCATTTCTATATCAATACCCGTATGCCCAGCAAAGGCCATTTCCGCTAAGGTAGCCAGCAAGCCACCATCGGCGCGATCATGATAAGCCAATAAAAGACCTTCAGAATTCAGGCCTTGAATGGCACTAAACAGGCCTTTAAGATCCGCTGCATCATCCACATCAGGGGTGCAATTACCTAGCTGTTTATACACCTGTGCCAAGGCTGAACCACCCAAACGATTTTGACCTTTACCCAAATCAATCAAAATCAAATCAGTAGCGCCTTTATCAGTCCGCAACTGCGGTGTTAAGGTTTTACGCACATCCTCTACGGGAGCAAAGCCAGAGATTACTAGGGATACTGGCGATGTTACACTTTTATCTTTATCACCATCTTTCCATACTGTGCGCATAGACATGGAATCTTTACCCACTGGAATAGAAATACCTAGGGCTGGACATAACTCCATGCCGACAGCTTTTACCGTATCATATAACTTAGCATCTTCACCTACATAGCCAGCGGGAGACATCCAGTTGGCTGATAAACGAATATCACCAAGGTCAGCAATTTGTGCACTGGCTAAGTTGGTAATGGTTTCACCAATGGCCATACGACCAGAAGCAGGGGCATCAATTAATGCGAGGGGCGTGCGTTCACCCATCGCCATCGCTTCACCCGTGGTGGTATCCAAAGCGGTGGTTGTCACGGCACAATTGCCCACCGGCACTTGCCATGGGCCTACCATTTGTTCACCAGCAACCATACCTGTAATTGAACGGTCACCAATAGTAATCAAAAAGCTTTTACTAGCCACGGCTGGCAGACTTAAAACTCGCTGGGCGGCTTCGGCAAGATCAACATCTTGCATCTCCAACGCCTGCAATTGCGGGTTGTTGCGAGACACATCCCGATGCATTTTAGGTGGTTTACCAAATAGCACTGACATAGGTAAGTCAACGGGCTTATTAGCAAAGTGGTTGTCACCCAAGGTCAAATGGTGCTCTTCTGTAGCTTCACCAACTATGGCATAAGGGCAACGTTCCCGAGCACATAATTCTTCAAACAATGCCAAGTTTTCTGGTGCTACTGCCATGACATAACGCTCTTGAGCTTCATTACACCAGATCGCTAAAGGTGACATTCCTGGCTCATCATTATTGACGTTACGAAGTTCAAAATGACCACCACGGCCACCATCTTTAACTAGCTCAGGGAAAGCATTGGACAAACCACCCGCCCCCACATCATGAATAAAGGCAATCGGATTGCTATCGCCCAACTGCCAGCAGCGGTCTATAACTTCCTGACAACGTCGTTCTAGCTCTGGGTTTTCCCGTTGCACAGAGGCAAAATCAAGATCAGCCGCACTAGCACCGGAATCCATGGAGGAAGCGGCGCCACCACCCAGACCAATTTGCATCGCCGGGCCACCAAGGCAAATAAGCTTAAAGCCGACACCAATTTCACCTTTTTCAACATGTTCGCCACGAATATTACCCATGCCACCAGCCAACATAATGGGCTTATGGTAGCCCCGTACCTCATCACCATTGACACCGGGCACTTTGGCTTCGTAAGTACGGAAATAACCATTTAACGCTGGGCGACCAAATTCATTATTAAAGGCGGCACCACCGATGGGGCCTTCCAGCATAATATCTAGGGCCGACACAATCCGCTCTGGTTTACCATAAGCTTCTTCCCAAGGCTGTTCAAAACCAGGAATGTTTAGATTAGACACGGTAAAGCCAGTTAAGCCTGCTTTCGGCTTAGAACCTCTACCCGTAGCACCTTCATCACGAATCTCACCACCTGAACCAGTAGCAGCACCGGCATGGGGTGCAATAGCTGTGGGGTGGTTATGGGTTTCTACCTTCATCAGAATATGCACATCTTCTTGATGATATGCATATTCATGATTACTTGCTTGGGGGAAGAAGCGCCCACCTTTATGACCTTCAATCACCGAAGCATTATCCTTATAGGCAGACAATACTCCCCCACCATGGAGGTTATTGGTGTTTTTAATCATTTGGAACAAGGAATGTTCTTGCTCCTCACCATCTATGGTCCAGCTAGCATTAAAGATTTTATGGCGGCAGTGCTCTGAGTTTGCTTGAGCAAACATCATCAGCTCAACATCTGTAGGATTACGTTGTAATTCCTCAAAAGCGGCAACAAGATAGTCAATTTCATCTTCCGCTAAAGCCAAACCAAGGTTGGTATTAGCTGCTATTAGAGCGGCACGACCACCGCCTAAGATGTCCACTGTTGACAGTGGGGCTGGCTCAGTCTGATCAAATAGCCCAGTTGCTGCATCTAAATCTGATAATACTTGTTCAACCATGCGATCATGCAAGATAGCACTGGCTTGGGTGATATCAGACTCACTAAGGTCGCCACGCAAATAGTAAGCAATACCTCTTTCCAAGCGAGCCACCTTGTCCAAGCCACAATTGTGAGCAATATCGCTGGCTTTACTAGACCATGGTGAAATAGTGCCCAAACGCGGTACCACCAACAGCATAGAACCAGTCGCTGCTTGCACCTGAACACTTGGGCCATAATGCAAAATGGTTTCTAACACCTGTTGTTCATCAGCTGTTAACTCTGCATGGAGATTAACAAAGTGCATAAACTCACCATAAATGCTTTCTACGGCCGGGATGATGGCCTGTAATTCTGCCAGCAAACGTTGTTGACGAAATTCAGAAAGAGCGGGAGCACCACGTAAAATCAGCATATTTAGCCTCTATTAGCCTCTGCCTTGATCGCTTTATGTTGTAAGCGACGCTGTTTAAAAAAATCACTTAGTATTTGGCTAGCTTGCGTAGCTAGCACACCACCTTGCACATCAACATGATGGTTAAAATGAGGTTGTTCTAACAAGTGTACATTGCTCTCTACTACCCCTGCCTTGGGTTCCGCAGCACCATACACCAGACGTTCTATACGTGCATGTACCATAGCGCCGATACACATAGAACAAGGCTCCAAGGTAACGTATAACTGGCAACCGGGTAGGCGGTAGTTTTTCAATTTGGCTGCCGCCTCACGCAGAGCCATAATCTCTGCATGAGCACTTGGGTCATGACTACTAATGGGTTGGTTATAGCCACACCCAATTACCTTGCCCTGCTGCACCACCACTGCACCCACTGGCACCTCACCCTGTTGCACGGCAAGCTGGGCTTGTTCCATGGCCAAGGCCATAAAGTATTCGTCATTAGGGGCTAGGGTGGTGTCGTTATTCACGCTATATTTCTCTACTCCCACTCAATAGTGGCAGGGGGTTTACTAGACACATCGTAAGCGACGCGAGATATACCAGCAATCTCGTTAATAATGCGTCCAGATACCTTCTCTAACAGCTCATAGGGCAAATGCGCCCAACGTGCGGTCATAAAGTCGATAGTTTCCACTGCGCGCAAGCTCACCACATATTCATAGCGGCGCCCATCACCAACCACACCCACAGACTTAACTGGCAAAAACACCACAAAGGCCTGACTCACTTTGTGATACCAATCCGCCTTATGCAGTTCTTCGATAAAGATGGCATCGGCTTGACGTAAAATATCCGCGTATTGTTTTTTCACCTCACCGAGAATACGGACACCCAAACCAGGACCAGGGAAAGGATGGCGATAAACCATATCGTATGGCAAACCTAACTCAAGGCCAATCTTGCGGACTTCATCCTTAAATAACTCCCGTAGTGGCTCGACTAAATCCAAAGCCATATCTTCGGGTAAACCACCGACATTATGATGGGACTTAATAACGTGCGCCTTGCCTGTTTCAGCAGCCGCTGACTCAATAACATCTGGGTAAATGGTGCCTTGCGCCAACCACTTAACATTGTCCAGCTTACCGGCTTCGGCATCAAACACATCAATAAAGGTATTACCAATCACCTTACGCTTGGCTTCGGGGTCACTAACCCCCGCTAAGTTATCAAGGAACAGATTTTCAGCGTCCGCCCGAATAACCTTAACACCCATATTTTTGGCGAACATATCCATCACCTGATCACCTTCATTAAGGCGTAGCAGGCCATTATCAACAAACACACAAACCAATTGATCACCAATGGCCTTGTGCAACAAGGCCGCTACAACAGAAGAATCTACACCACCAGATAAACCTAACAATACGGTATCAGTGCCCACCTTGTTGCGCACCGTAGCAATAGCATCATCAATAATATTGCTCGCAGTCCACAGGGCCTCACAACCACAGATGTCACGTACAAAGCGCTCTAAAATACGGCCACCCTGCTTGGTATGGGTTACTTCAGGGTGGAATTGTAAACCATAAAAACGTTTTTCTTCCCAACTCATACCAGCAATAGGTGCACTATCAGTGGCTGCCATACAAGTAAACTGGGATGGTAATTCTGTGACTTTATCGCCATGGCTCATCCACACATCTAGGCTAAGACTACCATCATTATGCACATGATCTTCAATACCATTGAGCAGTGCGCCAGCGGTTTCAACCCGCACCTCAGCAAACCCAAACTCCCGCTCATCAGAGGCACTCACTTTACCACCTAGTTGCTCAGCCATGGTTTGCATGCCGTAACAGATACCCAACACAGGCACACCCAGCTCAAATACCTTTTGTGGAGCACGCGGGCTATTAGCCTCAGTGACTGACTCTGGGCCACCCGCTAAAATAATGCCCTGAGGCGCAAACTGAGCAATGGCTTCGTCCTGCATATCCCAAGCGCGAATTTCACAGTAAACACCAATTTCACGCACTCGACGCGCAATCAGTTGTGTATATTGGGACCCAAAATCCAAGATAAGTATCCGCTGAGCGTGGATATCTTGCGTCATATTGCACTCCATGACAGGCTGGCTTCAACACCAGACCAACCAAATAAAAAAAATAGAGGCCATAATGGCCTCCAATACTAAGTAATTCTATTTAACCCGGTAGTTGGGTGCTTCTTTGGTGATAGTCACATCATGGACATGACTTTCATTCATGCCCGCATTGGTGATACGAGTAAAGCTCGGCTTAGTGCGCATTTCATCAATATTGGCACAACCGGTGTAACCCATACTAGCCCGTAAGCCACCCATTAACTGATGCACAATGGCGCCCATGGGGCCTTTGCATGCTACACGACCCTCAATCCCTTCTGGTACCAGCTTCTCTACACCGGCATCAGTACTCTGGAAATAACGATCACTAGAGCCCTGACTTTGACCCATAGCGCCTAAAGAACCCATACCACGATAAGCTTTATAGGCACGGCCTTGGAACAACTCTACTTCCCCTGGCGCCTCATCAGTACCCGCCAATAGACTACCAGCCATAACCACACTAGCACCGGCAACAATCGCTTTAGCCAAATCACCAGAATAACGTACGCCACCATCAGCAATAACAGGAATTCCAAGCGGTTGCATAGCGGCAGCCACATTCGCAACAGCGGAAATTTGTGGCACACCGACGCCCGCTACGATACGTGTAGTACAAATAGAACCAGGGCCAATACCTACTTTAACCCCATCAGCACCGGCATCGACCAAAGCCTCTGCCGCGGCAGCCGTAGCAATATTACCACCTACAACCTTTACTTGCGGGTAGGTCGATTTAACCCACCTTACACGCTCGATAACACCTTGTGAGTGACCATGGGCTGTATCAACTACAATCAAATCAACACCCGCCGCAACTAACGCATCAACGCGGTCAGGGGTGTCAGCACCGGTACCTACAGCCGCACCAACCAGCAAACTACCATTACTATCTTTGGCAGCATTTGGGTAAGCCTTGGCGTAATACATATCTTTTACAGTCATCATGCCTTGTAACCCGCCGGCTTCGTCAACCACAAGAACGCGCTCAATACGATGCTTACGCAATAAGTTACGCACCTTTTCTTGGTCCACTCCAGGTTGCACAGTAACCAACTTGTCTTTAGGTGTCATAATAGTTGCCACTGTGGCTTGCAGATAATTTTCAAAACGCATATCACGGCTAGTGACAATACCCACCAAATCCTCATCATCTACCACGGGGAAACCAGAAAAGCCTGTACGTGCAGCTAATTGCTGCAGTTCGCCAATGGTCATATCAGAGCGGCAAGTAACGGGGTTTTGTACCACACCACTCTCGTGCTTTTTAACCTTAGCAACTTCCGTAGCTTGTTGTTCAATGGTTAGATTCTTATGCAGAATACCAATACCACCTTCCTGCGCCATAGCAATAGCCAGACGCGATTCAGTAACCGTATCCATAGCGGCGGATACTAAGGGAATATTCAAAGGCAAATCGCGGGCAATAAATGTTTTTAGCTGGACATCTTTAGGGAGCACCTCGGAATATCCGGGCACTAGGAGAACATCATCAAAAGTGAGTGCTTCTTCGGAGACACGTAGCATGGGAACCGTCCAGAACCTAATTTAAAGAAGCGCTGAATTATACACCAACTGGTGGTTTTTTAGCCACTATTTTAGGCTTAAATTTGTCTTTAATAGGGATAAAAATAAAACCCAATAAAAGCTCTCAACTCCCCTCAAAAACTGTCTTTTTAGACATTATTCTAAGTACATATTGGGCTATTCAATCGGGGCTATAAATAATAGTGAATAGCCGTAACTAAGCAACATCTAAAAACCTACCAAAAGCCTAAATCAATGCGCTGGATAAACGATGCAGTGTTGTTCAAATCACCCACTATAAGCTACTATTAAGAACGCGATTTATAGCTAGCAAACAAACACATGCAAGAAGACTATATATGGCAAGTTAGCGAACTCAATCATGCAGCTCGCTCCATGCTAGAAAAACACTTTGGTTTGATAACGGTCTGTGGAGAAATCTCCAGCTTTACTCGTGCTCGTTCAGGCCATTGGTACTTTACTCTTAAAGATATTGAGGGCCAGATTCGCTGTGCTCTGTTTCGTAACCGCAATCTATATTGCCAATTTCACCCTAAAGAAGGGGATCTAGTTCATTTACAGGCCAAGGTGTCTATTTACCCTGACCGAGGTGAATATCAATTAATTGGTGAAAGCCTGACACCAGCTGGTGCTGGCCAATTGCAGGCGGCCTTCCAACAACTAAAACAAAAACTTCAGGATGAAGGCTTATTTGCACCAGAGCGCAAGCGACCTATACCAGAATATTGTCGTCGGATTGCCGTTATTACTTCAGCCAATGGTGCCGCCGTACACGATATTATCAGTGTTGCAGGCAAACGTATGCCTAGCCTGCAAATCGATATTATTCCCGTACCTGTACAGGGGCCTGATGCCGCCCCAGCGGCTTGTCATGCCTTGAAACTTTGCAATAAACTGAATTTGCACGACGCGATTATTATTGCCCGTGGTGGTGGTTCTATGGAGGATCTCTGGAGCTTTAATGACGAAACCCTGGCTAGACAAATTGTCAGCAGCGACATACCTGTAATAAGTGCTGTTGGACATGAAACAGATTTTACCATTAGTGATTTTGTTGCTGACTTACGGGCGCCGACGCCATCTGCTGCGGCTGAAGCCATTACTCAAAGCCAGCAACACTTAAGTCTCCAAACTAAGCAACTGGGTCAACGTTTGCATGGCGCTTTGCAAAATCAGCTACACAAGCAACAGTTAATAATCAATCAGCTTAAAGCCCAACTCCGCAAACCTGATCAGCAGCTTCAGGATTATGGTCAACGTTTAGATAAGCTGTCATTAGCTATGGAAAAGCATATGCAGTTTCGTATATATGACAGCCATAAAAGGATAGAAAGCCTCCATAATCGTATCCAGAGCTTATCTCCCAAGGCTCATATCACTTTACAGCGCCAACATTTGCAAAACCTTGCCGCCAGAGCAGATAAAACCATCGCCATTAAACAGCGCCAGAGTAAAGAACAAGTTGCTTATTTGGCGGGTATGCTAAACCAACTTAGCCCCCTACAAACCCTAAGTAGAGGCTATACCATGACCCAAGATGAAGAGGGTAATATTGTCACCAAAGCAGCTGCGGTCTGCTCTGGACAGCGCTTAACAGTCCGCTGGCAAGATGACACCCTGCCCGTCACCGTGGACTAATTTAGCAAGACTATTATTTGTTTGTAGACAGACTTAAAAAGCCATAAAAAAAGCTCCACCCATAAGGGTGAGGCTTCACGTTAGCCGCTTGGCAATGGCCTGTCGGCGCTACAAGCGCCGCCGCTCACTAGCTAAACAGCAGCCACTAGGCTGCTTTTCTTCACGCGTCTCGCCCTACTCGAGAGTAGGTCATACTTTCTCAATCACAATAAAAAAGCCCCGCAGTTAAACAACCACGGGGCTTCGTATTAGACGCTTGGCAATGACCTACTCTCACATGGGGAGACCCCACACTACCATCGGCGCTAAAACGTTTCACTTCTGAGTTCGGTATGGGATCAGGTGGTTCCATCTCGCTATGGTTGCCAAGCTAAACTGGTCGTTAATGTCTTTTCAAACATTAACATTCGAATCTGTGATACTCAGGTAATACAACTTATCTCTTCTATGTCTTTATCGATAACTTATCCATCATCCAATCTCTCGTCATACAACGTCTTTGGCGTTATATGGTCAAGCCTCACGAGCAATTAGTACTGGTTAGCTCAACGCCTCACAACGCTTACACACCCAGCCTATCAACGTCCTAGTCTTGAACGGCTCTTTAGGGACTTACGTCCAGTGAGATCTCATCTTGAAGGGGGCTTCCCGCTTAGATGCTTTCAGCGGTTATC
>DNNY01000134.1 GCA_003497765.1 Oceanospirillaceae bacterium | reverse complement strand
CCCAGGTCTTGGTACCCAGACGGCGGAAGTCAGCGGCATTATCATAGCCACGGATATAACCCAATAACTCAGCAATAGCTGACTTGTAATAACTTTTTCGCGTTGTTACCAGAGGAAATTCAGCCGCGCCAACGTTATAGGTTAAATCAGCATTGATTACTGTTAAACAGCGCTTGCCAGTGCGCTCATTGTCAACCCAAACACCTTCATCAATAATGCGCTGACATAAATCGAGATATTGCTTCATTTCTTCCAAACCATTTACAGAAAAACTTTTGCTTGCATATGTTAGCAGATTGCAAGCGAGCCTAGTACAATATCCTCTAGTGTTTACCAACTTAAATGACCAACAAACTATGTCCCTAGCACTGATTGTCGCCGCTTCAGAAAATAACGTTATCGGTCGCGATAACCAACTCCCTTGGTATCTACCTGGTGACCTCGCCTACTTTAAAGCGATAACCATGGCTAAGCCAGTGATAATGGGACGTAAAACCTACGAATCTATTGGTAAGCCCCTCCCCGGCCGGGACAATATTGTTATCACCCGCAATAGCGATTACCCAGCCGAGGGTATTCATGTGGTGGCCAGCCTGCAAGCCGCGATTGACCTCGCAGAAAGCCTAGTGCTGGTTAACGGAGGTGAAGAAATTATGATTATAGGTGGCGCCCAAATATATAAGCAGGCCTTGCCCATGGCAGCACGTGTTTATCTGACCCGAGTACACCGCCATGTAGAGGGTGATGCTTGGTTTCCAGAACTAGACCCAAGCCAATGGCACGAGATTGCTCGCGAAGATATCGCTGCCGAGGAACCTAACACTTATGATTTCAGCTACCTAGTTATGGATCGGACAGAGAGCGCATGATAGCGCCATTGGTTAGAAGCAGTTTGGAGTATTATTTTAGTGGTTTAACTGTCACTAATGAGCACCAGCTATGTTATTGCTGATTTATCTACTGGTCGGTGCCATTGCTGGCTTATTGGCTGGTTTATTTGGTATTGGTGGTGGCGTTATTGTAGTACCAGCCTTAGTTTTTGCCTTTACCTTACAGGGCATAGATCCCAACTTATTGATGCATATGGCTGTCGCCACCTCCCTCGCTAATATTGTTTTTACCGCCCTCACCGCTATCTACACTCATCAAAAAAAGCAAGCCATTGTCTGGAGTCTTGCTAAGCCAGTGGCCTTAGGCATGTTGCTAGGTGCCTTTATTGGGGTAAATACAGCCATCGCCCTACCAGGCCATATCTTACAGGCTATCTTTGGGGTGTTTGTAATCTATCTAGGTGGCAAGATGCTCCTACTTACGCAACGCCCAGCTAGCAAACAACTCCCTAATAAGGTGGTTATCACAATCACAGGCACATTAATTGGTTGGGCATCGGCCCTGTTTGGTATCGGGGGTGGCAACCTTCTTGTTGCTTGGCTAGTTAACCGCGGTGTGATGATAAAACAAGCCGTGGCTACAGCGGCAGCTAGTGGTCTAGCCATTGGCTTGGTAGGCGCCACCACAAATATTCTCCTCGGGCAAAATATAGACAATCTGCCGAGCTATGCTCTAGGATATGTTTATCTACCTGCCCTGTTAGGTATTCTGCTCACCAGTGCGATTAGTGCCCATTTTGGAGCCCGTTTGGCCCATAAGATGCCAGCAAAATGGCTACAATTAATGTTTGCTATACTGCTGATATTGGTAGGTATACGCATGCTAAGCAGTTTTATTTTTTAACCAGTTTCAGGAACTATTGTATGCTGACTTATCCCAATATTGACCCTATAGCCCTGCAGCTAGGGCCTATCAGCATTCATTGGTATGGCATTATGTATATGCTGGCCTTTGCTTCGGCATGGTGGCTAGCTATGCGTCGAGCACCCATTGCCGGTTTTAGCAAAGAGCAGGTTAGCGATATTATTTTCTATGGCGCTATTGGCGTCGTACTAGGTGGCCGCATAGGGTATATCCTGTTCTATCAATTTGGCGCTTTTATTAGAGAACCCAGCATGATTTTGCGAGTATGGGAAGGTGGTATGTCTTTCCATGGCGGCCTAATCGGTGTCATTCTGGCCGTGATATTTTGTGCCCGCAGGCAACAACGTAGTTTTGCTAGCATTATGGACTTTGTGGCCCCGATTGTACCCCTAGGCCTAGGTGCAGGACGATTGGGTAATTTTATTGGAGGAGAGCTATGGGGCCGCCCCACAGAACTACCTTGGGGTATGGTTTTCCCCCATGTCGACCAGCTGGCACGGCACCCATCGCAACTCTATCAATTTGCGCTGGAAGGCATCTTCCTATTTATACTAGTGTGGCTATATTCAGCGAAACCCCGCGCCAGCTTGCGGATATCGGGTATGTTTTTATTAGGCTATGGTGGTCAACGTTTGGTTGTCGAGTTTGCTCGACAACCCGATGCACATCTTAATTTTATTGCCTTTGGCTGGCTTACCCAAGGCCAGTTACTATCTATACCGATGATTGCTTTAGGTCTGTATTTACTGTTACGTAAAGCTCGGTAAGCCTATGTGTTTGATTGTTGTTGCCCACCAAATACACCCTAACTATCCCTTACTAATGGCGGCAAATCGAGACGAATTTCGTCAACGCCCAACTCAACGTATGCACTACTGGCAACAACCTAAGATCCTTGCTGGCAAGGATCTAAAAGGCAATGGCACTTGGTTTGGTATTAGCCCAAATGGGTGCTGGGCGGCACTGACTAATTTCCGCGATGGTAACGCTACCGCTGCTAAAGGCGCATCCCGAGGCGAGCTTTGTGTCAGATTCCTACAACAGGAGGATGTAGCCATAAGCTTTGCCAATACCATCAGCAAAGAGCCATTCGATGGTTACAATATTTTACTCTGGGATGGTAAAGACCTAGTTTATTTTGGTAACCATAACCACCAGCCTCCACAGAAGTTGGCAGCAGGTGTTTATGGTTTAAGCAATGCTGGTCTGGATAGCAATTGGCCGAAAGTACAGAAAGTGAAAACACATATGCAGAAGTTACTGCAACAAGCAGTGGTTAGTCACCAAGATCTACAAGGACTTATGCACGATAAACAAATCGCTGCCGATCATTTACTACCCGATACGGGTATTCCCTTAGCCTGGGAGCAGAGCCTTTCTGCTTGTTTTATTGATGCCCCAGACATGGATTATGGCACCCGCACCTGCATAAGTCTGCTACAGGATCAACAGGGGCAGTTAGCCATTAAAGAAAGGGACTTTGATCAAGTAGAGAGTTCTGATCAGGATTTTGCTTTTAGCTTAACCACATGACTATGCAAGCGATTTAGACCAGCTGCTTCCATAGACTCTTTTACCAGCTCCTCAACTTGGTCTGAGTTCGATTTAGCCAAGGCATCTTGCAACATAGTTTGGGCTTGCTGCAAAGTGAAATTGCGCAGCGCCGACTTAACCTTAGGTAGGCCAGCCGCATTCATAGATAAGGTATCATAACCCATGGCCATCAGTAATAAAGCACCAGCAGGATCACTAGCCAACTCACCACAAAGACTCACTGGAATATTGGCCATCTTTCCCGCATCGACAATCTGTTGCAAAGCAGCTAATACGGCAGGGTGCAAGGCATGGTAGAGGTCAGCGACCTGAGGGTTATCGCGGTCTACTGCCAGCAAATATTGGGTTAGGTCATTACTGCCCACAGAAATAAAATCAACCTTAGCCGCTAATTGGCTAGCTTGATAAACGGCAGCAGGTACTTCAATCATAACCCCAACAGGAGGCTTATCGACCTGACAACCTTCCTCCAAGATCTCCTGATAAGCCTGATCAATAAGGGTTAAAGCCTCATCAACTTCACTTACATGAGTCACCATGGGTAATAGAATTTGTAAGTTATTTAGGCCCTCATTAGCTTTTAACATAGCCCTAATTTGGACCAGAAAAATTTCTGGATGGTCCAAGGTCACTCGAATACCCCGCCAGCCCAAGAATGGATTGTCTTCTTCAATTGGGAAGTAAGGTAGGGATTTGTCTCCGCCAATATCTAATGTGCGCATGGTTACAGGACGAGGAGCAAAACCCTCAAGCTGGGTGCGGTAACAATCAATTTGTTCCTGCTCTGAAGGAAAGTGCTCTTTAATCATAAAGGGCACCTCTGTGCGATACAAACCTACCCCTTCAGCGCCCTGCTCTAAAGAGCGACTGACATCAATAGGCAAACTGGTATTAACTAATAATGACACCGTATGGCCGTCGCGGGTTTCAGCCGGCAGGTCACGAAGCACCTCCAACTCCTTAGAGAAGTTTGCTTCCTCAATAATGACCTGCTCATAATGGTGATATAAGTCAGCACTCGGATTGACATAAATATGCCCCAAGTGACCATCAATGATGATTTCGCGGCCTTCCATACGAGTATAGGGGAAATCCACTGCCCCCATTACCGTGGGAATACCCATAGAGCGGGCTAGAATAGCAGCGTGAGAGTTACTGGAACCACGAATAGAAACAATAGCCTGTAACTTATCTACTGGCACCTCAGCCAGCATAGTAGCTGTCACTTCTTCAGCGACTAGTACCGTCGCATCAGCGTATGTTCGAGCTTGAGTTTGGGTCTGTTGCAACTCAGCTAACACCCGTCGACCTAAGTCACGAATGTCCGTGGCGCGCTCACGCAAATAAGGATCATCCATGATTTCAAAGGCCTGTACATGCTGTCGAATCACATATTTTAAGGCGCCCTGAGCCCATTGCCCTTCACGAATTCTGGCAATAATCTCCCCAGCCAGAGCATTATCATCGAGCATGCGCATATAAACTTCAAACAGCTCGTGCTCCTGATCCTTAAGGCTGCGTGCCAACATACGGCTAACCACCTTAATTTTACGGCGCACGGCCTGCAAAGCATTTTGGAAGGATTCTACTTCAGCTTCAATATCTTCACATTCACGGTCAGGCACCTTTTTAAAGTCCGCCGGCGGTGAAATCACTGCGACCGATGCAATGGCTACCCCACCAACACCACAAACACCGGTATAGCAGACGTCAGTGGATTGTTCGTCGGCTAATACATTGGCGCGTAA
>DNNY01000185.1 GCA_003497765.1 Oceanospirillaceae bacterium | reverse complement strand
TTAAAGAGTAGCTTATCGATTTAAAACGTATTCTAACATAACCCCATGCAGCAGCAGAGATTGTTTTTACTATTAGCTAGTCACCTAAGGGCAAGCTATTGATAAAACGTGATACTAGTCGTACAAATAAATCTGGTTTTTCAGCGTGTAACCAATGCCCACAATTGGACATCACTTTTAATTCTGCGTTAGGCAATATTTGCCCAAAGGCTTGACGATGCTCTGGTAAGATATAAGAAGAAGCACCACCTTTTAAAACCAACACAGGCCCTAAATAAGGCGTGCCACCTTTGATAGCTGAGCTGATTACAAGGTATTCATTTATCACTGCGTCTAAATTGAACCGCCAAGCAAAGTCCCCCACTTCGTTGCGATAAAGGCTTTTAATTAAAAACTGACAAATTCTGGCATCATCAATATAGGATGCCAATATTTCTAAGCCTTGCTTACGACTCTGCAGGCTATCCATATCCACAGCTTTTAAGCCCGCAAAAATATCATCATGACGAGGGGCGTATTGAATTGGGGCAATATCAGCAATAACCAAACTGCTTACCATATCAGCGTAATGCAGGCCTAGCTGCATAACTACCTTGCCTCCCATCGAATGACCTAAAAAGTGGGCTTGGGAAATATTTAAGTGCTTTAATAAAGCCACGACATCATCAGCCATCATCTGATATGACATTGTCTCGGCATGGAAAGAGCGGCCATGGTTACGTAGGTCTAAACTAATAATATGGAGCTCTTCGCTCCAGCGTAAAATATGACTACGCCAGTTATCCGATGCACCAAATAGACCATGTATAACGACTAAAGGAATGCCTTTGCCAACATTAAATTCTTGATAATTTAACAGCACAGAAATTATTTCCAGATGGGTTCAATAAAGTCATCTAAATCATTACTAATCTCAACATCAACTTCTTCATAAGGTATTTCAAAGTCATCCACTGCCTGCCAGTTTTTCCCTGGTAAACGCTCCCAGACGCTACCAGCATTACTGTCTAACAAAGCTTGAAAGCTGGAATCTTTTTCTACCAGCGGCGCAATTGGAAAAGGCTCTAAATTGTCAAAATCAGCTAGAAACTCTGCTGACTCATAGCCAGTAAATAAGCGCCAACCAGTATCATTGGCATGTTCTGGCACTGTCTTGTACATAAAGCGCACGGGCAAGGCTTCATCACCTAAGGCTAACTTTGAAACACGGGCCATATGGCCATGACGAGTCTGTCTTGAAGAGTTTTTCATAAAAATCTACGTTTGCTTAAGAACGCTTTTATTAAGTTAAATTTTACCAGTATTTTGACGACACAGGGAGTCCATTAACAAGCGGCGGCGGCTATGTTATCAGCCAACCAAGTTGTTAATTGCGTACTAGTGCCGCAAATTTTGACCCGCTCACTTTTAAGTGATAGTTGATAGTCATACATAGGGTCGTAATAATGCTCTAGCAAAAACTGAATCCAGGCACGGTGAGCTTCAAACGCACCAGTGTCTGCTTGAATAGCTAGGGCATTAGCCAGTAGTTTTTGCGCCTGGGTATGATTGACACCCCCTAAGCGCTTTCTAATTTTATAGAGGCTTTGATTGAGCCCGTGGGCCAAGTGATCAAAGGCCAATTGAGGGTCATGTAGGCGCTTTTCACGTTCCTCCATAGCAGCAATCACATATTCATCTAATATACGTTCAACGCGCGACTCAAGACGATCCTCAAGAACTAATATGGGAGATTGTTTTAACTTTAGTTGCAGACACTCTGGCATCATGCACCGCCCTATCAAACGACTTTCATCTTCAAAAGCTACCATTGCATTACCAGCTTGGGCTAATTTTAACAAAGCGAGGGTTAAGGCACTTTCGAAATCTATTTGACTAGGTTGTGGATCAAAATGTTTACCAAAACTTGAGCCTCGATGATGGGCCAATTTTTCTAAATCAACAAAGCGTGGAAAACCAGCAAGCACGCCAGTCTTACCTGTGCCAGTGCGCCCACTTAAGACTATGGCTGGTAACTGCTTTAATAAAGTTTCAGTGCGCATTAAACAATGTTGTCGTAAAGCTTTGTAACCACCGGCAACCAAAGCCACAGGGTAACCTGACTCAGCTAACCATTGTTGAGTGATACGTGATCTTAGACCACCACGAAAGCAGTAAATAACGCTTGTTGGATGCTGATCTAGTTGGCTTGTCCAAGCATCAATACGCGCTTGCTTGGTCTCACCTTGGACCAGCTGATGACCCAAGGCAATGGCTGCTTCTTGGCCTTGTTGCTTATAACAGGTACCCACCAGTTCTCTTTCGGTGTCTGACATCAAGGGCAAACTAACACTGGCTGGAAAAGCACCCCGAGAAAATTCTATGGGTGCCCGCAAATCAATTAAAGGCCGACCCGATAATAAGAGTTGGTCGAACTGCTCCGCTGTAATGTCCGCCGGAATCAATTTACTTGCACCCATGGAGCAAGACTATCGGCTTTATCCCCTAAAGAACCAATCCAGTGCACTGGCAACTGCTTTTGTGAAAGCAACTGCTCTACTTCCTGCTTGGCATCTGGCGCAACGGAAACCAGCAAACCGCCACTAGTTTGAGGATCACAAAAAATATGTTTTTGTCGTGCTGTTAATGGAGGAAGATCTTGACCATAACTAGCAAAATTGCGACCACTACCCCCAGGGATGGCCTCTTGATCTAGGTAGTAATCCAAGTCCGTGAGCAAAGGGATACTATGCTCTTCAATGCTAGCCAGTAACTGACTACCTCGACATACCTCTAATAGATGGCCAAGTAACCCAAAACCTGTTACATCGGTTATGGCATTTACACCTGAAACTTGGGCTAATTGCTCACCGATAGTGTTTAGCTGAACCATATTATCACGGGCTAAATAAGTGTCTTGTGAACGCAAAATGCCCTTTTTTTCAGCTGTCGTAAGGATACCTACCCCCAAAGGCTTGGTCAGTAATAAACTATCGCCTGCTTGGGCTTGGTCATTACGTTTTAAATTATCTAACGCAACTCTACCCGTTACTGCCAAACCAAAAATAGGCTCGGGAGCATCAATACTATGGCCCCCAGCTAGGCTAATCCCTGCTTCACTACAAATAGCCCGGGCACCATCTATTACCATGCCTGCCACTTCGGGAGGGAGAATATTAACTGGCCAGCCAAGTATGGCAATGGCCATAAGGGGGGTGCCACCCATGGCATAAATATCACTAATAGCATTGGTGGCAGCTACCCGACCAAAATCAAATGGATCATCAACAATGGGCATAAAGAAATCAGTAGTGCTAACAATGGCAGTGCCATCGCCAAGGTCAAATACCGCGGCATCATCACGGCTATCATTACCAACTAAAAGCCGAGGGTCTGGTACTATGCCGTTGATAGGCAATTGGCTCTGCAAAATCCTATCCAGCACTTGGGGAGCAATCTTGCAGCCACACCCTGCACCGTGGCTATATTGCGTTAATCTAACAGTCACACTGTTTCCTTTATAATAAGACTAGACGTAAGGTTATTATCAGCTCTGACCAAAGGTTGTTCAACCTTTTCCTTGGCCGGGACTAAGCGCTCCTTATACGGTCATATATCGGCTTTACAGCCATGCAGATAAATCATCACCGTCGATATCATGCCATTCGACTACTAAATCCCTGGTAAGGGCCACAAATTGCTTTTGAGTGAGGTTAGATTGCCAATAATTTCCAAGCCAAACTTGAGAAGTTTCGGGCAACTTATGTGCGCATAATAAGCGCTGATATAAATAGGGCTTAATAGCATATATATTACCTTTTGCAGCGCCAACTTGGGTAATTAAATCAGTTAAAAAGGCCGTATTTATGGGTTTAAAGCAAGGCCGGATTAATTCAATAATCTCTTTTGCCAAAGGCGACTGCCAAGTGGGTTCTAAAGCTAAACAATAATAGAAAAAATGGGCTTGTAATAATTTAGTATGCTCGTGGGCGGTATGGGAAATAGGCAAAACGACCTGCACACTTGGCAGGGCTGTCGCAGTATCTAAACGCTGCCCAGCCCACACTGGAGAGTAGCCAGATGCTAACCAAAATCTTACCACTTCTGGCTCTGCGGCAAAGCTCACACCCAAGCAATCGATTTGTCCGATCCGACAGTAATAATTATAAAGTTTGCTAAGCATCTGCTTGCCGACACCACGCTGTTGAATATCAGGATGCACCGCTATGCGCTGTATGCGTCGCATATGTAACTCAGCCGCTGTAGCTAGACCAGCTTGTTGGGCGAGTATTTGGGGTAATAAATGCCCTTGCACACGCCGCTCACCCCTAGCAATGGCCTTGGTTAAAGATGTAGCCAAGCCACCTTCGGCCATAACGCAAGCCACGCCAACAAGCTGATCTAGCTGATTAAGCCAGATATGTATAGACATGTCAGGATGGTCAAGCAAAAGGCGCAGATCTTGGGGTGATGTTTGATAATGAGCCAACGTTAGTAAACTATAAATCTGCTCAAGTAAGCTAGGTCGATCAATTAGGTTTTGTCCGGTAACCACACTATGGGAAAGCTTAGAAAGATCACTATGCTTGGCAACGGCTGGCAATTGTTTGACCAAAAAGCTTTGCTGTAGCAAATCCTCTAATGGGTCTGCAGTAAGCCAGCGCATTGGTTTAGTAAGCTCAAAATACTCTAATGCAAAACCCTCACGCCGGGCTATAAGTGGCAGTTTTATAGCCAGACCCTGCCCGGTACCTTCATAACCGTCCTGAGTACTTACCAGCACTAAACGCGAGTAACGTGTCATTAAAGCCTGTAGTAAGGCCATGGGCATGTTTGCCGCTTCTTCCACCACTACTAACTGGGCTGGCTGAGATGGCTTTGGCACTAATTCAAGCAATTGGTCTATGGCGATAAAGGGACTATCTAGACTGTATTCAAGACTATGTTGTTGCAATACGCTACTAGCCGATTGACTGGCGGCACTAGTAATTATGGTGGGTACGCCCTGCTTAACTAATTCGCTTAACGCCGCCGCTAGAGCAACTGTTTTACCTCTACCTCTGGCACCACTTAACCAAAATATAGTTTGCTCTGTGCTAACTATATTCGTTACCGCTTTTACCACGGCATCTTGGTCTGGCTCTAACCTTAGGGTTTTATCAACTTTGAACTGGTCAACAGCTGGTAAAGAGTGACTTAGTCGTTCAGCTTCACCCTGAGCTTGTGCAGAAAGTATCATAACGCTAGGGTGGTTATCCCAAATACCTTGCCACCACGACCGAAATGGCGAAGTAATTTTCTCTTGCGTATAACCATAACCTTTGGCTTGTTTATCCAAACATTGTTCCCAAGCTTGCTGATCAGGCACAATAATAATGGCTAGGCCACCTGCCACAAGTGTGCCACATAGGGCACAAAAGCTGTTGATATTAAATTCATCAATAGATTGATAAATAAGTATATTATGACTACGGCCTAAGTATTGCTTAGCCTGCTGTGGTTGGATATCAGTTATACCATCTAAGCTCAGCTCTGGCATATTAACGCTAATGCCAGAGACTTGAGAATCACCAAGCAAGGCCGATATTACTTGGTTATAGGTTGAACCACATGCCTTTAAAACAATAAGACTTCGCTGTTGGCGAACCTGTAGTTGTTGCCAAGTAGTTAAAAACGCAGACCATTGTTGAAATTGAGGCATAGTTATGAAGTCGCTAGAGTGGCAAAATGTTTATACCCTGCAAAGATGCCCTATAACCATGACCAAGTTTGACTTGATAGGAAAATTTAATAAGGCTACTAATCCTATCAGTCTGCATAATCACTAATGCTGCACATCATTGTGGTTGGATCGAGTCCAAAAGCGCGCGGCTAAAGTTTCAAATGCACTTGCCGCCGCCAAACCCAGTTTTTCTCCCACGGATTTTTTCTCTTCGTAGGAAACTAAAATCACTGCCGCTTTATCTTTAGTAAGTTGTTGTAAGTAATCATCGGAAGTACCTAATGCGTCCACTAGATGATTATTGAGAGCCTGTTGCCCATACCATACATCGCCATTGGCGACTTCCTTGATATTAACTTGTGGGCGCTGCTCAGAAACCCAGTCTTTAAACAAGTCATGGGTTATTTGCAGGTCTTCCATAAACTTATCTTTGTCTTTACGGGTATTCTCCCCCAGCATTGTCAAAGTGCGTTTATGTTCTCCCGCAGTTAATACCTCAACATCAATATCATGCTTTTTTAGTAACTTATGAATATTAGGTACTTGCGCTACTACACCTATAGAACCGACTATGGCAAAAGGGGCAGCAATAATCTTATTCGCTAAACAAGCCATCATATAGCCACCACTGGCAGCCACTTTATCAATACAGATGGTAAGATTTAAGTCAGCCTCACGAATACGGGCTAACTGGGAAGCAGCAAGGCCATAGGAATGCACCATACCACCAGCCGATTCCAAACGGACAATAATTTCATCCTGCTTGTTAGCAACGGCCAAAATA
>DNNY01000137.1:4284-5807 GCA_003497765.1 Oceanospirillaceae bacterium | reverse complement strand
CCATGGCGATATCAGATGATTGTTTACCGATGGCGTTTAGGATGGCACATGAATCACCATCAAAACCCATATCCGATGAAGTGTAGCCAATATCTTTAACGACTTCGCGCACCAGTTCTTCAATATCGACCCAGGAGTTGGTGCGTACTTCCCCAGCAACGAGCACGATGCCGGTTTTAATAAGAGTTTCTACTGCGACGCGCGAATTGGGGTCTTTTGCCAACATGGCGTCTAAAATAGCATCAGAAATTTGATCCGCAATCTTGTCCGGGTGCCCCTCGGAAACGGATTCAGATGTAAAGAGAGTATATTCGTTCATGAATGTGCCTCGTAATTGAATACTGTATTTGACGTTGTTGCCAAATTAACAGCAGTGACTTAATTACCAGCCTAAGGAGTGAGCCTTGGCGAGTGCCGTTGGTTAGTTGGTCGAATGATAAGGATGCCAACTTAAACCAGCCAGCATTATACCCATTACTAGGGTCTTGTGAATATGCTTTTATGCTAAATACATGCCGGATAATCAGTATTTCGTGACAGACTTACTATTACTAACATTAAAGCTATTAAATTATGCTAAGCATAGAACAAAAAAAATCGTTTATTGGGATATCTTGGTTGTGCCCAAGGCTTTAGTGCGAGACAATATGCGCCATATTTTATGGCTAATAAAGCCGCGCTATTTACCTTTTTAACAGGAGTAATCACATGCCCTCCCGTCGCAATTTAGCCAATGCCATTCGTGCTCTTAGTATGGATGCAGTCCAGCAGGCCAAGTCTGGTCATCCCGGTGCCCCTATGGGTATGGCCGATATTGCCGAAGTCTTGTGGAATGACTTTCTAAAGCATAATCCTAGCAACCCAGAATGGCTGAATCGTGACCGCTTCGTTTTGTCTAACGGTCATGGCTCCATGTTGTTGTACTCCTTACTCCATTTAAGTGGCTACGGCGTATCTATTGATGATTTAAAAAACTTCCGCCAGCTCCATGCTAAAACAGCGGGTCATCCAGAATATGGCTATGCCCCGGGTATTGAAACCACCACGGGTCCGTTGGGTCAGGGTATAGCCAATGCTATTGGCATGGCTATTGCTGAAAAGACCTTAGCCGCCCAGTTTAACCGTGATGGCCATGAGATTATTGACCACCATACCTATGCTTTCCTCGGCGATGGCTGCTTAATGGAAGGTATTTCCCATGAGTCCTGTTCCTTGGCTGGTACTTTGGGCTTGGGCAAGTTGATCGCCTTTTATGACGATAATGGTATCTCCATCGATGGTGAGGTAGAAGGTTGGTTTAATGACGACACGCCTAAGCGCTTTGAAAGCTATGGTTGGCATGTTGTTCCAGCTATTGATGGTCATGACCCAGATGCTATTTTTGCAGCTATTGAGGCTGCCAAAGCCAATACTGATCAGCCGACTTTAATTTGCTGCAAAACCATTATTGGTTTCGGTTCACCCAATAAAGAAGGTAAAGAAGATTGTCACGGTGCGCCCCTGGGTGATGATGAAATTGCCCT
>DNNY01000137.1:0-3928 GCA_003497765.1 Oceanospirillaceae bacterium | reverse complement strand
GTCGAGCAAACGTGGAATCAGAGCTTTAAGGAATACAGCGCAGCCTATCCAGAATTGGCTGCTGAACTACTGCGGCGTATTGCTGGTGATCTGCCAGCCGATTTTAATACCCAAGCGGATGCTTATATTGCTGATCTTCAGTCTCAAGGTGATACTATTGCCAGTCGTAAAGCTTCCCAGAATGCCTTAAATGCTTTTGGTCCTTTATTACCTGAAATGCTGGGTGGTTCGGCTGACTTGGCTGGTTCCAACTTAACCATATGGTCTGGTAGTAAAGGTATTAGTAAGGCTGATGCCAACGGCAACTATGTTTACTATGGTGTGCGTGAATTTGCTATGTCGGCCATTATGAATGGTGTGGCTTTGCATGGTGGCTTTGTGCCCTATGGCGCCACCTTCCTAGTATTTATGGAGTATGCCCGAAATGCGGTCCGGATGGCGGCTTTGATGCGTCAGCGGGTGTTATTTGTTTATACCCATGATTCTATTGGCTTAGGTGAAGATGGTCCTACCCATCAACCCATTGAGCAAATCGCTAATTTACGTGCTACACCGCATCTGGATACGTGGCGCCCATGTGACACAGTTGAATCAGCTGTCGCATGGAAAAGCGCTTTACAGCGTATTGATGGCCCCTCGGCATTAATCTTTTCCCGCCAAAATCTAGTCCATCAAGATCGTGACCAAGCCCAAGTAGAAGCGATTGCTAAAGGTGGTTATATCCTCAGTGATTGCGATGGTGTACCTGAGGCTATTATTATTGCTACCGGTTCTGAAGTGGGCATTGCCCAAGATGCAGCAGCCCAATTAACAGCACAAGGTCGCAATGTGCGCGTGGTCTCTATGCCTTGTACGGAAGCCTTTGAGCGTCAAGATGCTGCTTATCAGGAAAGTGTCTTACCTAAATCAGTCTCGGCTCGAGTAGCAGTTGAAGCAGCCCATGCTGACTATTGGTATAAGTATGTAGGCCTACAAGGTCGAGTGGTCGGTATGACTGACTTTGGTGCCTCGGCGCCAGCCAATGAGCTATTTGAAATATATGGCTTTACCGCTGACAATGTGGCTAAGCAGGTTAACGAACTACTGTAACTACACTCTCAACGAGAGTCACTTAGTGCTGAGATAAATGCCAAAAAGACTTGCTATTAATGGCTATGGTCGTATTGGGCGCGCTTTATTGCGAGCCTTGTATGAGCGTGGCCTGCAGGAGCAGCTGCAAATAGTTGCGATTAATGATTTAGGTATTGCTGAGTCGCTGCAGTATGAGACGCGATATGATTCTGTGCATGGCCATTTTCCCTTGCCAGTAGAAGCCACGCAAAGTGGTATGTCGATAACAGACCAGCAGGGTAATAAACATAAGGTTGCACTTTACTCTCAAGATGACCCTAAAACTTTACCGTGGCGGGATATCGATTTAGTCCTAGAATGTTCAGGCAAACTAACCAGCCGCGCTTTATCCGAACAGCATCTTCAAGCTGGTGCTGATAAGGTGCTAATTGGTGCCCCAGCTGGTCAGGATGTTGATCTAACTGTGGTCTATGGTATCAACCATCAGGATATCAGCCCCCATCACCAGATTATTTCTAATGCTTCTTGTACTACCAACTGTATGGCACATTTGTTGGCACCATTACAGGCTGCGGTAGGTATTGAAGACGGACTGATGACCACGATTCATGCCTATACCAATGGCCAGGTATTAACTGATACGGTGATAGACAAAATGGACTTGCGTCGGGGCAGAGCAGCCACACAGTCCATGATCCCAACCACGACTCATGCTACTCAGGCTTTGGGTTGGGTGTTGCCAGAAGTGGCTGACAAGATTACGGGCTACAGTATGCGGGTGCCAACTATCAATGTTTCGGTAGTCGATCTAGTCCTGCGCCCTAGTCGCCCCACCAGTGTTGAAGAAGTTAATGCCATTATGCAGGCGGCCAGTGATCAAGACCCCTATGGTATTTTGGGTATTAATTGGGAGCCATTGGTTTCCATTGACTTTAATCACTGCCCTAAATCAGCGGTATTCGATGCCACTCAAACCATGCAAATGGGAGAGTTAATTAAAGTATTGGCTTGGTATGATAACGAATGGGGTTATGCCAACCGAATGCTGGATGTGGCTTTAGCCATGTTATGTGAGTAAAAACCAACTACAGGAAAACCTATGCCTATTATCAATATGACGGACTTGGACTTAGCTGGTAAGCGAGTGCTAATTCGTGAAGATCTAAATGTACCCGTAAAAGATGGTGTTGTTACCAGCGATGCTCGTTTACGTGCCTCCTTACCCACCATTGAGCTAGCTTTAAAGGCGGGTGCTGCGGTTATGATTACGTCACATTTAGGTCGCCCCCAAGAAGGTCAGTATGATAGTCAATTTTCTCTACAGCCGGTTGTGGATTGGTTAGCAGAACGTCTACCCAATAAGGTAAGGTTGCAAAAGGATTGGTTGCAAGGGGTTGAGGCAGAAGTGGGAACCTTAGTTGTCTTGGAGAATTGCCGTTTTAATGTGGGCGAAAAGGCCAACGACGAAACTCTAGCAAAGCAGATGGCAGCCCTTTGCGACATTTATGTTAACGATGCTTTTGGGACAGCTCACAGAGCCCAAGCGAGCACCCATGGTGTCGCTCAGTTTGCTCCCGTAGCCTGCGCTGGTCCACTACTAGCAGCCGAATTGGATGCTCTAGCCAAGGCTCTGGATAATCCTAAACGACCTATGGTTGCAGTAGTGGGTGGCTCTAAAGTGTCAACCAAGCTTACTGTTCTAGAGGCTTTGTCTGATAAGGTTGATCAGTTAATTGTTGGTGGTGGTATTGCTAATACCTTTTTGGCTGCTGCCGGCCATCCTGTTGGGAAGTCTCTTTATGAAGCCGATCTGGTCGATAACGCCAAAGCTCTAATGAGTAAAACCAATATTCCTATTCCTACAGATGTGGTTACTGCCACTGAATTTAGTGAAACGGCAGTGGCTACTACCAAGGATGCGTCTGCCGTAACAGACGACGATATGATAATGGATGTTGGTCCTGATTCCGCTGCTGCATTAGCCGAAATATTGGCTACCGCAGGCACCATTATTTGGAATGGCCCTCTAGGTGTCTTTGAGTTTGATCAGTTTAGTGGTGGTACGGAAGTGCTATCTCTTGCTATTGCCAAGGCGGGTGGATTTTCTATTGCTGGCGGGGGTGATACTTTGGCCGCTGTTGATAAGTTTGATATTAGTGATCAGGTATCCTATATTTCTACAGGTGGTGGCGCGTTTCTGGAGTTTGTTGAAGGTAAGCAATTACCAGCGGTGGCCATTTTACAACAACGCGGGAACTAAGGAGCACTGTTATGGCGCTAGTCAGTTTACGGCAACTACTTGATCATGCGGCTGAGCATGGTTACGGTATCCCAGCTTTTAATGTCAATAATCTAGAACAAACGCGTGCCATAATGCAGGCCGCTGATAAGACTAATAGCCCCGTAATAGTGCAAGCCTCGGCTGGTGCCAGGAAATATGCAGGCTCTAATTTCCTTCGGCATATGATCTTAGCGGCTATGGATGAATTCCCCCATATCCCAGTATGTATGCATCTAGACCATGGTAATGCCGCGGCCACTTGTCAAAAAGCCATTGCTATGGGCTTTTCTTCGGTGATGATGGATGGCTCTTTGGGAGAAGACTCCAAAACCCCAACAAGTTATGAGTACAATGTGGAAGTAACTCGCCACACGGTGGAAATGGCCCATGCTTGTGGCGTGTCTGTAGAGGGAGAGCTAGGCTGTTTAGGTTCTTTGGAAACGGGCGAGGCTGGTGAAGAAGATGGCGTTGGGGCAGAAGGGAAGCTAACTCAGGAACAAATGCTAACTGATCCACAAGAAGCGGCTGATTTTGTGGCTAAGACGAAAGTCGACGCAACTGCCATTGCTCGCGGTA
>DNNY01000021.1:8198-8405 GCA_003497765.1 Oceanospirillaceae bacterium | reverse complement strand
AGCAAAATACTCTTTGTGATCATCACCAATATCTGAACCTGCCATATTCTGGTGTTTCACACAGGCAATCCCTTGGCGGATTTCCTGACGCTGGACTCCCGCAACATAGCCCAACATGCCCTGCTCACCAAAATACTCTTTGGCTAGATTATCCGTAGATAATGCGGCAGTATGATAGGTAGGCAAAGTAATTAGGTGATGGAATAT
>DNNY01000021.1:7269-7951 GCA_003497765.1 Oceanospirillaceae bacterium | reverse complement strand
CCTGCTTCTCGAGCCGCATCGGCTTGGAAAGTGCGGATCTTTTCATCTGCCTGCACAGATAATGGCGTAGCATCATATTCAGCAGACATTAAGTTAGCACGGTCATAAGCTGATATATCCTCACCAGCGGCGCTCATACTATCAAAGACTTGTTGACGGAAATTTAAAGTCCAATTAAAAGATGGCGAATTGTTGTATACCAATTTAGCATTAGGAACCACCTCGCGGATACGATTAACCATGCCAGCTATCTGACCAATATGAGGTTTTTCGGTTTCAATCCACAGTAAATCTGCACCATTCTGTAGAGACGTAATGCAATCAAGCACACAGCGATCTTCACCAGTACCAGCACAGAACTGAAATAGATTAGAAGGCAAACGCTTAGGACGTAATAGCTTACCATTGCGGTTGATTACCACATCACCATTTTGCATTTCGTCTAGAGCCACTTCTTCACAATCCAAAAAGCTATTGTATTGATCACCAAGATCACCTGGCTTATGGGTGACCGCTATTTGCTTGGTCAACCCAGCCCCCAATGAATCCGTCCGCGCCACAATCACACCATTATCCACACCTAACTCGAGAAAGGCGTAACGCACAGCACGAATTTTCGCTAAAAAGTCTTCATGGGGAACAGTAACCTTGCCATCTTGATGGCCACATTGTTTTTCATCAG
>DNNY01000021.1:0-7079 GCA_003497765.1 Oceanospirillaceae bacterium | reverse complement strand
ATCTTTGCTAAAAATTCAGCATGAGGTACTGTTACTTTACCGTCTTGGTGGCCACATTGTTTTTCATCAGAAACTTGGTTTTCTAACTGAATACAACAGGCCCCTGCTTGAATCATGCGCTTAGCCAGCAGATAGGTAGCCTCAGCATTACCAAAACCAGCATCAATATCAGCCACGATAGGCACAATATGGGTTTGAAATTGGTCAATCTTATTTAACACTGCTTCGGTGGCCAGTTTATCTGCCTTTTGCCTAGCATCATCTAACTCACGAAACAAACCACCCAGTTCGCGGGCATCGGCCTGACGAAGAAAGGTATAAAGCTCGGCAATCAAGGCAGCAACTGAAGTTTTTTCGTGCATGGATTGATCTGGCAATGGTCCAAAGTCAGAACGTAAAGCGGCCACCATCCATCCCGATAGATAGAGATAACGCCCTTTAGTTGATTGAAAATGTTTTTTTATCGAAATCATTTTTTGCTGACCGATAAAGCCATGCCAACAACCCAAGGACTGAGTATATTGGGATGGGTCTTGATCATAACTTTGCATATCAGCACGCATTATATTGGCTGTATAACGGGCTATATCCAAACCGGTTTTAAAACGGTTCTGCGCTTTCATACGGGCTGCAGACTCAGGGTTTATGGCACCCCAAGCAGCACCATAAGATGCTTTTAGGTTATCCAAGTTATGGATATCTTCTTGATATTGAGACATGGTCCGATCCTCTTATTAGTATTTATCTCGGATTTGCTACTCATAAGTAACTATTTGAGTCTAGACCTGCCACAAATGAGGATAAATACAACGCAAGTTATGACCATTATTCACCTAAACTATAGAGTAACAAAGCATAATCACGACTAATTTAATCAATCCCTATTGTTTAAGTTTTTTACAAAATCTTATGTAGCTGTTTTTATTTTGATTATTTTTAAAGCCCTGACTATTTATCGTCTTATTTGTAAAAAAACTACCAAAAACAACGCCATGTATAAGGCGAAATATTCTTAAAATTTATTGATTTAATAATAACTATCAATATAATGAATGCCACTTGTAGCTAATAACAAGGGTTTGAGAGCATGAGTATCGATAGAGTAGACCTCAATTTACTAGTATATTTAGACGCATTATTAAAAGAACGTAACGTCACCAAAGCAGCCCATCAACTTGGTTTAAGCCAACCAGCCATGAGTAATGGCTTACGCCGTCTGCGTGAAGTATTTGAAGACCCACTGCTTATTCGCACTAGCGATGGTATGACACCAACGGAACGGGCGCAGGAGTTACAACCTACAATTCGTGAAGTGCTAGCAACGATTGATAAGGCCGTGCAACCGCAAACTGAATTTGATGCCATGACCTCCAGCCGTGTGTTTCGCATTATGGCAAGTGATTATGCTGAACCAACACTCATCCCACCTTTGGTAGAACGTTTACGCAAAGAAGCGCCAGGGATTAGTCTCGATATAATGACACCATCAGATGTGAATTTTTATGATGTTGAGCAAGGCAAAGTTGATATGGTTATTAATCGCTTTGATTCTATGCCCCAATCTTTTCATCAGAAGAACCTCTGGCGCGATCGTTTTGTCTGTTTATTTAGTAGAAATAATCCCATCGTAGATAACTTCAATTTAGAAACCTATCTACAAGCCCATCATATCTGGGTCAATAAAACTGGTATGGGTGCCGGTGTGGGAATTAATCCAAAAGATGTGCAACGCCGAGGCTGGGTTGATAATGCCTTATTTGAAATTGGTAAAACGCGCAATATTCGTGTCTATACTCGCCATTATCAAGCCGCTATGCAACTTGCTTCACAGCAAGATTTGATTGTTACTATTCCCTACAAGGCCACCCTACTACCTGTACCTACAGAGGAATTTGTCGTCATGGAGGCACCGTTTAGTATTCCTGAGATGACCCTCAGTATGGCTTGGAGTCCATTACTACAACATAATCCAGCCCATCGCTGGATGCGTGGCTTAATTACGGAGATAGCCCAAGAAATTGACGCTAAAGGCTTTATCTTTAGTAATTAAGGGTCGAACTAGAATTCTTCTCTGTCTAATATTGAAGGGGGCTATTTGTTATACCCTGCCCCCCTCTAACGCTCCATATATTATGGCTATACATAGCCAAGGCTAAGCAAATCATGTATCCTTGCGGCCACTTCCTCGGAGCACCCAAAATATGTCCTTTACCCAGCTTGGTTTAAGCCAAACGCTTAATAACCATGTCACTAAACATGGCTATAGTTCGCCTACCCCAATACAGGCCAAAGCTATTCCCATTATACTGGCTGGCAAAGATGTAATGGCCGCAGCTCAGACTGGTACGGGCAAAACGGCAGCTTTTTGTTTGCCCATTTTGCAGCGTTTAGCAGCAGGTCAAAAAGTCAAAGCTAATCAAGCCCGCGCCTTGATATTAACCCCAACTCGGGAACTGGCTGCTCAGGTTTTTGAAAGTGCAAAAAACTATGGTGAGCCGTTAGGGCTACGCAGTGAAGTTGTTTATGGTGGGGTAAAAATTAATCCACAAATGCAACGGCTTCGCAAAGGCACCGATGTCCTAGTCGCCACTCCTGGGCGACTGCTGGATTTGTTTCAACAGCGTGCTATTGGTTTTGATGACCTAGAAATACTTGTTTTAGACGAAGCTGACCGTATGCTGGATATGGGCTTTATCCATGATTTAAAAAAAATTATTGCTTTACTACCTAACCGGCGGCAAAACCTTATGTTTTCAGCCACCTTTGCTAATCATATTCGTGAGTTAGCAAGTAGTTTAATGCAGAATCCCCAGCGCGTAGATGTAACACCGCCCAATAAGACCGCAGTAAAGGTTAAGCAATGGCTTATCCCGGTTGATAAAAAACAGAAACCTGCCTTATTAATTCAGCTCATTAAGAACCATAACTGGCCACAAATCCTCGTTTTTAGCCGCACAAAGCATGGGGCCAATAAATTAGTACGGTTACTTGATGCAGCCAAGATAACTGCTCTGGCTATACATGGCAATAAAAGCCAGTCTGCACGTATGAATGCCCTAGCAAAATTTAAAGACAAGCAAGTGCAAGTCCTGGTAGCCACAGATATAGCCGCAAGAGGCCTAGATATCAGTCAATTGCCTATCGTTATTAATCTCGACTTACCCAACGTGGCAGAGGACTATGTGCACCGTATTGGGCGAACTGGTCGAGCTCAACAAAGTGGCCAAGCCTTATCCTTAGTGAGTGCTGATGAAATTGATAATTTATATGCTATTGAGCGTCTTATTCAAAAGCATATTGACCGTGAGTATGAGTCTGGGTTTGAGCCAGTTCATGAGTTGCCATTATCCAAACCTATCTTGCCACTTAAACGAAAACGCCCAAAGAAGCCCAAAAAGTCCCATAACCCAGCGACTAAACAGGACAGCTCGAGCTTTGTAGCCCAACATCCCAAAAAGGCAAAGTTGCAAAGCCCTAAAGTTAGGCATAGTAAAACGGCCAAAAGTAAGTCTGTGGGGTCAAAAAAACAGTCAAATAATAACTCTATACCAGCCAGCAAGAAAGTTCGTAAAGGACCAGTTCTAAGATAGAGCAAGTTGAGCAAATAAGAAACTAAGTTAGAAAGTTACTTAATTTGCAGGCAAAAAAATGCCCTGTGCAGATTTATTCGAAGGGGAAGCGAATAGTTGCTACAGGGCATGCTCTGGCGCTGATATAGGTATAGAACAGGACAGCGACTAAAAGTTCAAAAAATATTACAAAACTTTTAATTTTACATTACTAGTGAAGCCCGTGGTTTCCATATTAGCGGCTTCTGTGGGGGTTAACACCTCAAACTGCATCACGTATTTCATAAATTCTTCACGATATGGAACCAAACCAGCTTCCATTAGCTCTGGGTGTTGTTCTACCAATTCTTCAGAAAAGGGAATAAAGCATTGCATAAGTCACTCCTGTGTACTTTCCATATGCTATTAGATAACTTGATCATGGATAAACAATGCACCAAAAGTGAAGAAATGATGGAAATTATAGGTTTAATGAGGCCTATAGGCCTTTTTTGGTGAAAAAAAAGACCCGTAAACAAGTCTACGAGTCTTTTTTACTAATCATGGAGTTTATTTAAGCAGATTACGCCCTTTACTGGCTTCAATCCGCATACGTAGAGCATTTAGCTTAATAAAGCCTGCAGCGTCTTGTTGATCATAAGCGCCCGCATCATCTTCCATAGTCGCCATGGCTTCGTCAAATAAACTGTCAGCTGACTTACGGCCGACAACATCAACGTTACCTTTGTATAATTTAAGACGCACCACACCGTTTACATACTCTTGTGAACGATCAATCATCGCTTGCATCATTTGCCGCTCTTCCGACCACCAGTAACCGTTGTAAACGACTTTGGCATAGCGTGGCATGATTTCATCTTTTAGATGAGCTGCCTCACGATCCAAAGTAATGGATTCTATAGCGCGATGAGCACGGAGCATAATGGTGCCACCAGGGGTTTCATAACAACCACGTGATTTCATGCCAACGTAGCGGTTTTCTACGATATCTAAACGGCCGATACCGTTACTACCACCAATTTTATTTAAGGTTTCTAAAACCGTCGCTGGGCTCATTGGAACACCATCAATAGCAACAATATCGCCCTTTTCATAGGTTAGTTCTATATAGGTTGGCTTATCCGGTGCCACTTCTGGCGATACACTCCAGCGCCACATATCTTCCTCAGCCTCTACCCAAGGATCTTCCAAAATGCCACTTTCATAGGAAATATGTAGCAGGTTAGCATCCATGGAGTAGGGTGAGCTTTTCTTCTTCTTGAAATCGACTTCAATACCGTGCTGTTCACAGTAATTCATCAGACTTTCTCGTGAATTCAAATCCCATTCACGCCAAGGTGCAATCACCTGTACACCAGGTTTGAGGGCATAGGCACCTATTTCAAAACGTACCTGATCGTTACCTTTACCGGTAGCGCCGTGGGATATGGCATCGGCACCCGTGTCATTAGCAATCTCAATCAAGCGCTTGGCGATAAGTGGCCTAGCTATGGAGGTACCTAATAAGTACTCACCTTCGTATATTGCATTGGCGCGAAACATAGGGAATACAAAGTCACGCACAAACTCTTCACGCAAGTCTTCGATATAGATTTCTTTTACACCCAAAGCTTCTGCTTTGGCGCGGGCTGGTTCAACCTCTTCGCCTTGCCCAAGATCAGCAGTAAAGGTAACCACCTCACAGTTATAAGTTTCCTGTAACCATTTAACGATTACTGAGGTATCCAGACCACCTGAGTAGGCCAACACAACTTTGTTAATGTCTGACATGAATTCCTTCCTAATGACATGTTCATTACATACAGTCTCGCTGCATGCGTAAAAACCAAGGCGTAAATTATACTCTTTTTACGCTGAATAAGTAATGCCAGCCTTATTAAAATAGATATTTATATGCTTTGTATTGGTAAGACAAATGACTGCTTTTACTGTTAAAATAAGTACTTAGTGTATCAATACATAGTTATCACTTTAAGCCCACTAAACGGACCCAAAATGACGGTACAGACTCTTACTATTATTCAACCAGATGATTGGCACCTGCACCTTCGCGATGGCGAGGTTTTAGCACGCACCGTTACCGATACAGCAAAGCAGTTTGGTCGTGCTATTGTTATGCCCAACCTTAAGCCACCAGTGACTAATACTGATATGGCTGTGGCCTATAAAGCCCGCATTGACGCCCAGGGCACAGATCTTGATGCCTTAATGACTTTGTATCTCACCGATAACACAACTGCTGAAGATATTCGTGCCGCAAGCGAATCGAATATCGTTAAAGCACTAAAATACTATCCTGCTGGGGCAACAACCAATTCTGCTGCGGGTGTTACAGCACTAGAAAATGCTTATGAAGCCATTGCCATGATGGAAGAATTAGGCGTACCTTTGTTATTACATGGTGAAATAACCCATTCACATGTAGATATTTTTGATCGTGAAAAGGTGTTTATTGACACTAAATTAATTCCTTTGCAAAAGCGCTTTCCCAAACTACGTATGGTACTGGAACACATCACCACTAAACAAGCTGCCGAGTTTGTGCAACAAAGCGATGTTAATGTTGCTGCGACAATCACCCCACAGCACTTAATGTATAATCGTAACCATATGCTTGTTGGTGGTATCAAGCCTCATCTATATTGTTTACCGGTTTTAAAGCGCAATATTCATCAAGAAGCCTTGCAAGAAGCTGTAATCAGTGGCGATGATCGCTTCTTCTTGGGAACTGACTCAGCTCCCCATGCTAAAGGCGATAAAGAAAGCGCTTGTGGCTGTGCTGGTTGCTACTCAGCACCGGCGGCTATTGAACTGTATACACAAATTTTTGATGATCTTGGTGTGTTGGACAAGTTAGAGGCTTTTGCCAGTCTTAATGGACCAAAGTTTTATCGTTTGCCGGTCAACAGCAAAACCATTACCCTAGTAAAAGAAGATTGGCAGATCCCCAGTAGTCTTGATTTTGCTGGCAGTACAATTATTCCATTGGGCGCAGGTGAGACACTTAAATGGAAATTAAAGGACTAAGGACTATTTAGCATGATATCCGAGCGCTTCCGAGGCTATCTACCAGTTATCGTTGATGTTGAAACAGCTGGCTTTAATCACAATACTGATGCATTGTTAGAAGTCGCTGCGGTAATTATTGATATGGATAGTGATGGGATGCTATATAGTAGTGATTCAGTTCAGGTTAATGTTGCGCCTTTTGAAGGTGCTAACTTGGAAACTGCGGCCCTTGAATTTACTGGTATTGATCCCTTTGCTTCAGAACGTATGGCAGTAAGTGAGCAGGAAGCCCTTGATAAAGTATTTAAACCCATTCGAAGGGCTGTTAAAGCTAGCGGTTGTAAGCGCGCTATTCTGGTAGGCCATAATGCCGCTTTTGATATTAGCTTTGTGAATGCTGCCGTTCACCGTACACAGCATAAACGTAATCCATTCCACCCCTTCTCTACATTTGATACGGCCACCCTAGCCGGCTTGGCATTTGGCCAAACAGTGTTGGCC
>DNNY01000167.1:3235-19064 GCA_003497765.1 Oceanospirillaceae bacterium | reverse complement strand
GTGGAATATGCCGATACAGTTAGCACGGTTAAAGATGATGGCCATGCTTTCCGCCTCGGGGTGAAAGCACAGGCAGGGATCGAATACTGATGACCGCCACCGCAACTGCCCATTGTCCTGCCCTATTTTTAGCGGCGCCTGCTTCTGGCCAAGGTAAAACCACTATTACCGCCGCTTTGGCGCGCTACCATCGCGATCAGGGTCGCCAAGTTAGGGTCTTTAAAATGGGGCCGGACTATTTGGATCCGCAGATTCTGCAACAAGCTTCCGGCCAGCCTGTCACCCAATTAGATTTATGGATGGCTGGCACGGAATATTGCCGGCAACAGTTTTATTTGGCTGCACAGACAGCTGACTTAATCTTGGTAGAAGGTGCTATGGGGATTTTTGATGGCGAACCTTCAAGTGCTGATTTAGCAGCTACTTTCGGTATCCCCATTGCCCTAGTGATGGATGTAAAAGGCATGGCACAAACGGCTGCTGCCGTGGCTTTAGGCATAGCCAACTATCGCGACGATGTTGAGGTTATTGGCCTTATTGCCAACAACTGTGGCACTGAGCGCCACGCTCAATTAGTGCGTGATGCTCTAGGCGACCGCATTCCCTTATTGGCTAATTTAGCGCGCTCGGAAGAGGTGGCCTTACCTGAACGGCATTTAGGTCTGGTGCAAGCTGAAGAGGTAAGCCATGAGTTGGAAGAAAAATTTAATCTGGGCAAAGCTTGGTTAGGTGAACAGGCGCTTTGTGAACTGCCTGCACCCGTAGCTTTTAGTGCCCAGGAAATCCCCACCCCAGCCAAATTACTGACTGGCAAACGTATTGGTATTGCCAAAGATCAAGCGTTTAGCTTTATCTATAGTGCCAATACAGAATTATTACAGACCATGGGCGCTGAATTGCACTTTTTCTCGCCCATGTATGATAGCCAACTACCTGATGTCGATGCTCTATGGTTGCCTGGAGGCTACCCCGAATTACATGCACAGCAGTTGGCCGCAAATCAATCCATGCGTCAACAAGTACAGGATTTCTACGCCTCAGGTAAAGCCATATTGGCCGAGTGTGGGGGCTTTTTATATTGCTTGGATAGCTTAACTGATCTGCAGCAGGAAACTTGGCCCATGGCGTCCATTATGGCAGGCCAAGGTGCCATGCGTGGTAAACGTGGTTGTCAGGGCATGCAATTAGCACCCCTACCAGAAGGTGGCATTCGTGGACATGCTCACCATCGCTCACGCAGTGAAAATACCCCAGAGCCAATTGCCCATGGCCAGCGTCAACGGCACCCCGCGCCTGGCGAAGCCATCTATCGTCAGCAAGGTTTAACGGCTAGTTATTTGCATTTATTCTTCCCCTCCAACCCAGTAGCTACGGCTGCCCTTTTTGGTGTTAAACAGGGAGTCTAAACCAGCTTATGTGGCCCGAATCAAGTGAACAAAAACAGCCTTTACGCACCGGTTTAACGACCGGCACTTGCGCGACAGCTTGTTGCGTGGCGGCAGCGCACTTGTTATTGGGTAAGCAACTTATTCAGCAAGCTAGTGTAACGCTGCCAAAAGGCCAAATAGTCGAACTCGATATTGAAGATTTGCACACCACTAAGCAAGTTGCCCATGCCGCGACCATTAAAGACGCTGGCGATGACCCGGATGTTACCCACGGGGCAAAAGTATGGGTTAAATTACGCCTTACGCCTGCCACGGGCATACAATTTAAAGCCGACAAAGGCCTTGGCACAGTGACCCGCGTGGGTCTGGTCTTAGCCGTTGGGGAGCCCGCCATTAATCCCGTACCGCGGCAAATGATGCAAGATAACTTGCATTTGGTAAGCCAAGAATACGGTTATCAAGGTGGCTTTGAAATCAGCATTGGTATTGATAACGGTGCTGAACTAGCCCTAAAAACCATGAATGGTCGCCTCGGAATTGAGGGCGGACTGTCGGTATTGGGCACCAGCGGTATTGTGCGACCTTTTTCTTGCAGCGCTTGGATTGCTTCCATTCACCGTGGTATGGATGTAGCTGCCGCCAATGGTTGTCAGCATATTGCTGCGTCTACGGGCAATACCAGTGAAGCCTATGTGCAACAACGTTATCAAATGAACCCAATGCAGTTGATCGAAATGGGGGACTTTGCTGGCGCCGTGCTCAAATACCTTAAACAGGCAACGGTGGACAAGCTGACTGTCTGCGGTGGCTTTGGCAAACTGAGTAAATTGGCTAATGGACATTTAGACCTTCACTCTAGTCGCTCGAGTATTGATTTTGAACAACTGGCCAAACTTGCCCAAGAGCAAGGCGGCAATGCCGCATTATTAAGTGATGTACGCTCTGCCAATACCAGCCTAGAAGCCTTAAAAGCTTGTCAGACCAAGGGAATAGATTTGGCCACACGGGTTTGCCAAGACGCCTATGAAGAAGCGAGAAAACGCATTCCAGACGAGGTTGAGGTGGAAATTATTGCCGTCAATCGTCAAGGGGAACTGCTAAGCCAATACCCACCCTTAGGGGAGGGCAGAGTATGAAGCTTTTACTCTTAGGTGGCACCGCTGATGCACGCAAACTATGTGCTTTACTGCACAGCCAATATCCCGATGCGGAATTAGTTTACAGTGTGGCAGGGTTGGTACGCATACCGCAAGTACCCGCCCAAATCATTAGTGGTGGCTTTCGTCAATACGGCGGCTTAGCAAAATACTGTAACGCCCAAAGTATAGATGCCATTGTTGACGCCACTCACCCATTTGCCACTGTGATGAGCACCCATGCGCGGGCAACCGCCCATAACTTAGGTATGCCTTATTGGCGCTTTTTGCGTCCTGCTTGGGAGCCTCAGACAGATGACCAATGGCATACCTTTAGTGACCGAAAGGCACTATTACAGGCTATGCAAAAACATCAGCGGGTATTGCTCACTATGGGGCAAGTTACGAGTGAGGAATTAACACTATTAAACCAAGCAGCGAAGGTCTGGCTAAGGACTGCCGTGGCGCCCCACTGTGAGCTCCCACAACAGGTTACGTGGATAAAAGCCATCGGCCCCTTTGCTCTTCCTGATGAACAGAAATTAATGCAGCAGCACCAAATTCAGGCCTTGGCCTGTAAAAATAGCGGTGGTAATGCCACAAGCGCTAAGTTAATGGCTGCTCGAGAACTGCAATTACCAGTGTATATGCTGCAACGCCCACCAATAGATGGGTCAGCCTATGCACACTTTGACCAATTATTAAGCCAGCTCAATGAATGGCAAAAGAGATGGAGAGCCCACCCGGGCTTTTGAGGAAATTACCATGAAAAATGAAAAACCAGGTATTTTATTTGTTGGCCATGGTTCCCGCGATGTTGATGCGGTGAACGAATTTTACCAGCTGGCTGAAGGTTTTAAACAACGCTTTCCTGATCGTCTGGTAGAAACCGGCTTTTTGGAATTTGTGCGGCCGATAATTTCTGACGCGGTGCAAAAACTAATCGATCAGGGCGCTACTAAAATTCATGCGGTACCAGGCATGTTAATGATTGGATCCCATGCCAAAAATGATATTCCCAGTGAATTAAATAACCTGCAACTACAGCATGGTATTAAGATCGAATACGGTGCTGAGTTAGGTATCGATGCCAAGATGCTACAAGCAGCGCGAGACCGGATTGAAGAAGCCGAAGCAACCATCCCCGATTATGATGCCAACAGGGACCGTCTGGAGACATTACTAGTTATTGTCGGTCGTGGGGCTACAGACCCTGATGCTAACTCAAATATCAGTAAGATCACCCGTTTCCTTGAAGAAGGTATGGGCTTTGGCTGGTCAGCCACAGCCTATAGCGGAGTGGCTGACCCCTTGGTACCAGCGGCATTGGAGCGCACCAAACGACTTGGTTTTAAGCGCGTTATTGTGGCGCCCTATTTCCTCTTTACGGGTCGTCTAATTAAGCGTATCTACCAAGCTGCTGATGATTTTGCCGCAGCTAATCCAGATATTGAAGTAGTCAAAGCACCCTATCTAAATGCCCATGACAAGGTGATTGATACCTTTGTGGAACGGCTCGAGCAAATCACCACGGGCAATGCCAATATGAACTGCCAGCTATGCCAGTATCGGGTACAGATTATCGGTGCTGAACATAAGGTCGGTATGCCCCAAGAAGGCCATCACCATCATGTGCAGGGCATTGGTACTGATGCAGATAACCATAGTCATGATCATGATCACCATCACCACGATCACAGCCATGACCATGACCATGACCATCACCACCACCATCATCACCATGACCATGAAAACTATGGCCACCACCAGAAGGCCAATAAGTAGCCATGCAGTATGACTATAACCCCGATCCACAGGGGATAGAGCAGGAGAGTTTTCGCCAGATAAGGGAACTCACCAAGCTAGATGCTTATGACCAAGATGGCCAGCAGGTTGTGATGCGGGTGGTGCATAGCTTGGGCGATCCAGATATTGCCCAGCATATGCGCCTGAGTCAAAACGCCTGTGTTGCCGGTCGCCAAGCCCTCGCTAATCACTGCCCGATTCTTTGTGATGTGGAAATGGTCAAACAAGGGCTGACCAAGCGTATGCTAGAGCAAGAGCCCCTCTGCTATCTTAATGACCCGCGCACCACTGCGTTGGCAAAAGCTGCCAGTGAGACCCGCTCTATGGCCGCTTTACAATTATGGGGTGAAGCATTGTTGGGCAGTGTGGTGGTCATTGGTAATGCCCCGACAGCTTTATTTCGTCTCTTAGAAATGTTGCGCCAAGGCGCTCCCAAGCCAGCTTTAATTATTGGAGTACCCGTGGGTTTTGTGGGTGCGGCTGAATCAAAACAAGCTTTGTGGCAGGAACACCAGCAACTAGGTATTGAGTGTATCACTCTATTGGGCCGTCAGGGTGGGAGCGCTGCCGCTGCCGCCGTAGCTAATGCGTTATTACGTTGTAATCTAGGTGAGTACTACTAATGCCTACTATAAGTGTTATAGGTCTAGGTATTTGCCAGCCACCACTGTTAACAACTGAGGCACAAGTTGTCCTAAGTCAGGCGCAAGTGGTCTTTGGCTCCCCACGTCAGTTGGCGAGTATAGCGCAACTGTTACCTGCCACCTGTGAACAACGTCAGCTACCTAAATTGTCGCAGTTAAAAGATCAGCTAGCGTCATTACCTGAGGTGGCTATATTAGCTTCCGGGGATCCTTTGCTATTTGGTATAGGCAAATATCTACACCAGCAGTTTCCCCAGCAAGTTACCTGTTATAGCGGCGTCTCTAGTTTACAGGGCGCCTGCGCATTAACTGGCTTATCACTACAAGATGCGCAATTGGTTAGTTTACATGGCCGTCCATTAAGTAGTTTACGACGCCATTTACAAGCCAATCGAACACTATTGATTCTAACTGACCAACATAGTCAACCTCAGCACCTGGCACAGCAACTAGCAGAGGTTAACCTAAACGCATCACGCCTGCATATATGCGAACGCTTGGGCTATCCAGAGCAACGCTATAGTGAATATGGAGTTGCTGAATTATTAGACAGTCAAGAAACCTTTGATCCTTTTGATCCTTTACATGTAACAGTCATTGAAACCCGCGGCATAGGTGGCGTGATCCCAAATTTCCCCGGCATTCCAGATAACCAATTTATTACCAATAGCGAAACTTTAACGGGTGATGGAAAGGGCTTATTAACCAAGCGTGAAGTGCGCTTGGCGATCCTCTCTCTACTCCAAGCTGGCCCTAACCAAGTTGGCTGGGATATTGGCGCTGGCTGTGGCGGGGTGGCAGTAGAGTGGGCACTTTGGAATCCACAAGGCGAGGTCTATGCCATTGAACATCACCCGCAACGCATGACTTGTTTACAAGCCAATAGAGACAAGTTTGGCGTTGTACAAAACCTCTACCCTTTACAGCAATCAGCCCCCAGCGGCTTGGCTGACTTACCCCGCCCCGATAAAGTGTTTGTGGGGGGGAGTAGTGGTGCCTTAACTGATATTATGCACACCGCTTGGCAAGCGTTAAATCCCGGTGGGCGGCTGGTAGCCAGTGCAGTAACTGAACAAAGTAAAGCTGATTTGTTGGCATTAAGTACACACTTTCAATGCCAGATAGCGGAAATGCTGCAGGTCAGTATTAGTCGCGCTGACAAGCTAGCCGGGCAGGATCTTTTAAGACCTAATTTACCCATTACCCTGATTTGTTGGGACAAGCCCCATGGCGAATAACAATAGCAATAATCAATATGCCTACAAGGCTAAACCAGCAACCTTTTATGGTGCTGGTGTAGGCCCTGGCGACCCCCTACTACTGACATTAAAAACCCATCAACTGATTCAAAGCGCTGATGTGATTAGCTATATAGGCAATACAAATGGCCACTCACAAGCCCGTGAGATTGCTCGCCATAGTATCGAGGCTCGCACCAGTGCTGCCGAAGAAGTCATGGTGAAGATGCCTATGAGCACCAACCGAAGGCTGGCTAATCAGGCCTATGACGAGGCTGCTATGCTGCTAAGACAACACTTAGCAGCAGGCAAATCCGTGGTCTTTCTGTGTGAAGGTGATCCATTATTCTTTGGCTCCTTTAGTTATTTATTACAACGCTTAGGTGGTGACTTTGCTTGCCAAGTGGTGCCCGGTATTACCTCTGTTAATGCCGCGGCGGCCACCCTGCAGCAACCACTGACCTTATTACAAGAATCCTTTGCCGTGGTTAGTGGTCGCCATACAGACCAACAGATCGAACAAACATTAGCGCAACACGATAGCGTGGTGATTATGAAAGCTGGCCAAGCTCGCCCGCGTATTCTGGCCCTATTGCGTCAAACTGGTCGCTGGCAAGATGGCCATTATCTTGAATATATTGGTCGTGATCAGCAGCGCTTGGTGAGTGATCTTGACGATCTAGAAGATCAAGCAGGGCCTTACTTTTCCCTGTTTGTTATTGTGCGCCAGGAGCGTCCAGCATGATCCGTATTTTTGCTTTAACAGAAGCTGGCGCCCAACTAGGTGAACGCCTTCAACAAGCGTTACAAGGAGCTGACCAAGATGTGGTATTAAATGTGCGCCCACAACCCTTTGCTGCTGCTGTACAAACTGCTTTTGAACATGGCGAACGCTTAATCATGATCTGTGCTACAGGTATTGCCGTGCGCACCCTCGCTCCCGTGTTAGTTGATAAGTATCGTGATCCCGCGGTGCTGGTGCTGGATGAACAAGGTGAGTTTGTTATCCCTCTATTATCGGGACATGAAGGTGGGGCTAATGATTGGGCGCGTCAGGTAAGTGATCTGTTGTCTGCTAAGTTAGTTATGACCACGGCCAAACCCTATCTCCAACCTGTATATACCGTAGGCATGGGTTGTGAACGGCATTGTGATGTTGACCATCTACAAGGCCTATTAGAAGAATGTTTGGCCACTAAGGGCCTGACTATGGATGATATTGTCAGCATTAATAGTATTGATATTAAAGCCGATGAAGTGGGCCTCATCGAATTAGCAAGCCGGCAGCAAAAACTATTTCAAACCTTTACTGCAGAGCAACTAGCTGGCGTTAGTGATCTATTACAAACCCCTTCAGAGTATGTTTATAACACCGTTGGGGTCTACGGCGTGGCCGAGTCGGCCGCCCTTTGGGCGGCACAACAAGCCACCCAAAGCAAACCCGAGCTAGTGCTGGCAAAACAAAAAACAACCAAGGCCACTTGTGCGATTGCCCGAGCCTATCCACCAGGCGCTGGCGGCACTGGCATCCTCGATTAATAGCAACGTGAGAACAAGAAGCAAACAATATGAGTAAATTATTCATTGTAAGTACTGGCCCGGGCGATAGCCAACTAGTGGCGCCGCGAGCCCAAGCAGCCATTGCTGCCAGCTCAGATCTGGTGGCATACGGCTTGTACCTACAAATTTTAGGTGATGTATGTGATGGTAAAACACATCATGACCTCCCCCTAGGCGAAGAAATAGGTCGTGCCCGTTTAGCCCTGGACCTAGCCGCCAGTGGCAAAACCACAGCCTTAATTTCCAGTGGTGATATTGGTATTTATGCCATGGCTACTTTGGTATTTGAATTACTAGATAGACAATTACAAGGTCAGGAAAAGCAGCCACAATGGTTAGATGTCGAGATTGAAGTCATTCCAGGTATCTCCGCCATGCAGGCTGGTGCTAGCCGTGTAGGCGCCATGCTGGGACACGACTTCTGTACTATTTCCTTGTCTGACCTGCTTACCCCTTGGCAAACCATACTCAAGCGTATTGAAAAGGCTGGTGAAGGTGACTTTGTGGTGTCTTTCTACAATCCTGTTTCGAAAAAACGGGATTGGCAGCTAAACACAGCACGGGACATGTTGCTTAAGTATCGTCCTGCATCCACACCAGTATTAATCGGGCGCCAGCTCACGCGCCCAGACGAGCAAATTTCGATTATTCGGCTTGATCAGCTAGATGCCAAAGATGTCGATATGTTTACTTTGGTATCCGTCGGCAACAGTGAATCACGCCATATTATTAATGGTAGCAAGGAGTGGGTATATACCCCTCGTGGCTACCGCAAAAAGCTTTAAAAGGAACCTCCATGACAGTTTATTTTATTGGTGCGGGTCCCGGTGACCCAGAAATGATGACCCTTAAAGGCCAACGCCTACTGGATAATGCACCAGTGGTATTATTTGCTGGCTCCTTGGTGCCATCGGACAATATGGCCACAGCCCGTGACCGAGGTGCCTTGGTTGTTGACACAGCTTCATTGGCCTTAGACGCCATTATTGATTATATGGCGGCAGCCCATAAACAGGGTCAGGATGTAGCCCGTGTACATTCAGGTGATCCAATGCTTTATGGTGCTATCGGTGAGCAAATCCGCCGCCTAGAAGAACTAGGTATTGATTATGAAATCATACCTGGCGTGATGGCCACCTCGGCGTCTGCTGCATGGCTAGGTAAAGAGCTTACTTTATCGGGTATTTCTCAGACTGTTATTTTGACCCGCTATGAGGGCAAAACCCCCTTCCCTGAGCGAGAGCGTTTGCCAGCCCTAGCCGCTACCGGCGCCACCTTAGCAATTCATTTAGGTATTACGCGGATTCATAAGATTGTTGACGATTTGCTACCCTTCTATGGTGCAGACTGTCCAGTAGCTGTCTGTTATCGCACCAGCTGGCCAGATCAGGACAAGGTCGTAGGTACCCTCAGTGATATTGTCGCCAAAGTACGGGCGAAAAAGTTTACCCGCACAGCTTTAATCATTGTTGGTCATGTGCTGGATGCTGATAACTTTTCTGACTCTTATCTATATGATATCGATCAAGCCCATATTTTCCGTGAAAAAAATCATTCCCAAAAGGCGAACTAACCATGCAACTAAATAAAATTCCCGCTACTGTCGTGACTGGCTTTTTGGGTAGTGGTAAAACCACCCTACTAGCCAATGTTATTCGCCAAGCACAAGGCAAACGTATTGCCGTTATCGTGAATGAGTTTGGTGAACTAGATATTGATGCTGACTTGCTACGCAACTGCCCCCTAGAGTGTGAGGATGAAACCCAGCCTAGTTCAGCGCAACAGGGTATCTATGAACTAGCCAATGGCTGTATTTGTTGTACTGTTGAAGAAGAATTTCTGCCCGTTATGCAGGAACTGGTTAAACGCCGAGATGATATTGACCATATCCTTATTGAAACCAGTGGTCTGGCCCTACCCAAGCCTTTAGTGCAGGCGTTTAATTGGCCTGATATCAAGCAACATTGCACCGTTGATGCCGTTATAACGGTTATTGATGGCCCTGCCGTTGCCGCCGGCCGCTTTGCCCATGATATTGATCAAGTGCAACAGCAACGCCTCGCAGATGACAGTTTAAATCATGACCCTGACCTTGCGGAACTGCTTGATGATCAACTTAGTGCCGCTGACCTAGTACTGGTATCCAAAAGCGACCTCCTAAATGCTGAGCAGCGCTCTCAGGTGGAAAAGGTGGTCAGCAATAGAGTGCCAGCAGCGGTAAAAACGGCTTATATAGGCCAAACCACCGCAGGGCAAAGTGATGCCAGTATAGAACTGGTTATGGGTCTGGAAGCAGCTGCCGAAGAACGCATTAATGATGTCCATACCCACCACGATCATCACCACGACCATGGCCATGATCACGACCATGCCCATGATCATTTTGACTCCTGTGTTATTCGTTTAGGTGAAGTCGATGGTGAGCGCCTACAGCGTATTTTGCAGGATTTATTACAGCAACATCTGATCTATCGTTGCAAAGGCTTTGCTGCGCTTCCCGGCAAACCCATGCGCCAAGTATTACAGGCCGTTGGTCAGCGTTTGGAAAGTCATTTTGATCGCCTCTGGCAAGTTGAGGAGACCAAGGCCACCAATCTGGTGTTTATTGGTAAACATATTAGTGCTGAGGTATTAACCAAGGCGCTCAAACCAGCGGAAATTTAACGGCTGTAAGTTATGCATTTATTAGCAGCACAACCCGGCGGCTTCGTCGAGGAAGAAGGCATTATCGATCTGGGTCAAGACCCAGGGCGAATGGTTGTGCTGGCCGCTGCTGAAACCAGCCTAGCCATGTTAGCTGATGCTGCTGAACAATTAGCCGAGGAATTACCTAGCCTGCGCTTAGCTAACTGGAGTCATCTCCTTAAACCCGCCGCCTATGATCTGTATGAAGATAAGGTGTTGGAACAGGCCGAGCTAGTGTTAGTGTCCATGTTAGGTGGCGCTAGTTATTGGCAATATGGTTTTGAACGTCTGCAAGCTTGGCAACAAGCTAAACCGGGTCGGCAACTGATTTTGGTGCCCGGTGACGATACCCCCGACCCACAGCTGTCAGCCGCCAGTAGTGTTAGTATGGAAAGCTACAACAGGCTCTGGGCCTATTTGCGTTATGGTGGTATTGGCAATGGCATTAGTTTGCTACGTTATTGTCAGCAGGCACTTTTGCAACCGGACCTTACCGACACTTGGCATGAGCCATACACTATGCCCCAAGCATTGCTTTATTTGCCCGGGCAAACGCAGGCAAGTTTGGCTGACTGGCGCCAACAAGCCCAAACTAAAGGTATCTCCGCTGCTGCCCCCAGCGTTATTCTGCTGTTTTATCGCAGCCATCTGCAAAGTGGCAATACAGCAATGTTTGATGGTCTGTTACAGAGCCTAGAAGAGGCTGGTTTAAACCCTTTGGCATTGGCTATTACTTCCCTTAAAGATAGCACTGCTCAGGCATTAATTAATCACACCATTGAACAGGTCAATGCGGCTTTAGTGATCAGTAGTTTAGGGTTTGCCAATAATCGTGTTGATGCCCCCGATGTTAGCTCGAGTCCCAGCCACTATAAGCTACCTATTGAAAAGCCTATCCCCATATTACAACTAGTACTAAGCTCCACCACGCGCGATGCATGGCAAGCATTTAGCCAAGGCTTGCGCAGTCGTGATATCGCTATGCAAGTGGTATTACCCGAGATGGATGGCCATATTTTGACCCGAGCCATAAGCTTTCGTTGTCAGGATGAGCGACTGGAGCGCACCCAGATTAGTTTAACCCGCTATGTGCTTGAACCTGAGCGTGCGGCATTTGTGGCACAACTGGCTCGGCGCTACTGCCATTTGCAGGACCAGCCCAACAAAGATAAGCGTATTGCCCTAGTGTTGGCTAACTATCCCACCAAAGATGGTCGTATTGGCAATGGCGTGGGTTTAGATACCCCTGCCTCAGCAGTGAATATTTTGCATGCCTTGGCCGAGGCTGGTTACCCTGTTGCCGATATTCCCTCTGATGGCACTAGCTTAATCAATGCCCTACTTGATTCTGTCACCAATAATCCCAATACCCTACAGCATTTACCCTGTTGGCAAAGTTTGTCCCTAGACGACTATATGTACCATTTCCAACAGCTGCCCAAAGCTAACCAAGAACAAATATGGGAACGCTGGGGCGCTCCACAAGCAGACTCTAAATTCCGTCAGGGGCGGTTAATGCTAGCAGGGATTCGTTTAGGTGAAACCTTTGTTGGTATCCAGCCAACACGGGGCTATAACCAAGATCTAAGCGCCAATTATCACGATCCAGATTTAGTACCTCCCCATAGTTATCTGGCCTTCTACTTTTGGCTACGTCATATTTATCAAGTAGAAGCCTTTATCCATGTTGGCAAACATGGCAATTTGGAATGGCTGCCGGGCAAAGGGGTGGCACTATCAGAATCTTGCTATCCAGATCTGATCTTGGGCCCTATGCCGCACTTTTATCCCTTTATTGTCAATGACCCTGGTGAGGGTGCCCAAGCTAAAAGGCGCACGCAGGCGGTGATTATTGATCATCTTATGCCTCCTATGGCGCGAGCCGAGGCCTATGGTGATATGGCGGCACTGGAACTTCTCGTGGATGAGTTATATCAAGCCACTGGTCTAGATCAAGGCCGTGAACAATGGCTACGTGAGCAAATCGTGAGCAAATTGGCTAGTAGCCATCTGCAACAAGAGCTAGGCCTAACTGATGCCAGTGATGAAGATACCTTATTGGCACAATTAGATGCCTACCTATGTGATATTAAAGAATCACAAATTCGTAATGGTCTGCATATATTGGGACAACTGCCTGCAGCCGATGAGCTAGCCGAGACCTTGGTCGCTTTGCTACGTTTACCAAGGGGTGAGCAAGCCCATGAACAAGGTATCCTACATAACCTTAGCCATGATTTTGGGCTATCTGATTATGACCCATTGGAGACCCAAGTTAGCCCTTGGCAAGGGTCACGTCCAGCCACTTTATTAGCTATCACAGAGGCACCATGGCGAACCAATATGGATACCCGTGAGCGGCTCGAATTAATGGCACTTAAGTTAGTAAGTGAATACTTACTTGGCCATGCCGATATAAATGATCTAGCCACCAGTCTACCAGCCACCAGCACGCAGCTTAATTATGCTCAACAGGTCTTAATGGCCGCCTTAAATACCAGTGCCCAGCAGGAGATACAGGCTCTTGTGCAAGGCCTTGGTGGTCAACAAGTAGCGCCCGGGCCTAGTGGTGCCCCAACTCGCGGCCGCCTAGACACTTTACCCACGGGGCGCAATTTCTTTTCTTTGGATAATCGCTCTGTGCCCTCTCCAGCCGCTTGGGCTTTAGGCCAACTCTCGGCGCAGGCATTGATTGAGCGCCACCTGCAAGATCATGGCGACTATCCCCAGCAGTTGGGTTTATCCGTATGGGGTACCGCCACCATGCGTACCGGTGGCGATGATATTGCCCAAGCTTTTGCCCTTATGGGCATTAAGCCTATTTGGGCACCGGGCTCACAGCGCGTAATCGATTTTGAAATTATTCCTGCCATGCAATTAGGCCGCCCACGAGTCGATGTCACCCTGCGCGTGTCAGGCTTTTTCCGTGATGCATTTCCCAATGTAATGAAGCTTTATGATGCCGCCGTATTAGCCCTTGCCAACTATGATGAACCCGGCACCGGCAACACCATCCGCCAGCATATTGAACGCCGCCAACAAGAGTTAGAAAGCACTGGCCTAAGTAGCGCACAGGCTCGGCGGCAGGCAGCTTATCGTGTCTATGGCAGTAAGCCGGGTGCCTATGGTGCTGGTCTACAAGGCTTGATTGACGAGCGCTGCTGGGAAGAGCGCACAGACTTAGCCCAAGCATATGTGAACTGGGGCGGCTATGCCTATGGCAATTGGAGTGCTAATGCTAATCACGGTGAAGAAACAGACCAACAAACAGGCGATGGGATAGCCGCCCATAGTGACTTTCAGCATCGTCTAGGCCAGTTACAAGGGGTTGTACAAAACCAAGATAACCGTGAGCATGACCTCTTGGACTCCGACGATTATTACCAATTTCAAGGCGGCATGGCTAATGCCGTTAGTCAATATAGTGGCACTGAACCGGCTATTTATCATAATGACCATAGCAACCCTACGGCACCGCAAACCCGCACCCTTAAAGAAGAGCTAAACCGCGTTTTGCGTGCTCGAGTCCTGAATCCAAAATGGATTGGTGCCATGCAACGCCACGGCTACAAAGGAGCCTTTGAAATGGCCGCCAGTGTCGATTATCTGTTTGCCTATGATGCCACCACCAATCTGATTGATGACTATCAATACGCACAGGTCAGCGCAGCCTTAATTTTTGATCCCCAAAACCAGCAATTCCTACTTGAGCATAATCCAGCCGCCTTGGAAGAAATGGCCGAGCGTATGCTAGAAGCCTGTCAACGCAATATGTGGCAACAACCCGGTGAGCACGCAGAACAACTCCAAGAGCTACTGCTGGATTTGGACCAACAACAGGAACAGGCCCAATGACCTATCGCAATCCCCATACCTTAATGGTACAAGGCACTACCTCTGACGCTGGCAAAAGTATTTTAGTCACAGCCCTATGCCGCATACTGGCTCGCCAAGGCCTAAAAGTGGCGCCTTTTAAAAGCCAAAATATGGCTCTTAATAGCGCTGTTACCCCCAGTGGTGGTGAAATTGGTCGTGCCCAAGCCGTGCAAGCCGAAGCCTGTTACCTCGAGCCCGATGTGCGGATGAATCCTATCCTGTTAAAGCCCAATAGTGATCTGGGTGCACAAGTGATTGTTAGAGGTAAGGCTATTGGTAATATGAAGGCCGTGGTCTATCACAACTATAAACCTGAACTACTTAAAGAAGTGGTAAAAGCCCATGATGAACTGCGTAAAGAGTTCGATTTAATTATTGTTGAAGGTGCGGGTAGTCCGGCTGAAATCAATCTGCGCGAACATGATCTAGCCAATATGGGTTTTGCTGAAGCTGTCGATTGCCCGGTTATTATTATTGCTGATATTGATCGGGGCGGTGTGTTTGCCCATCTTTATGGTACCTACGCCCTGTTAAGTGCCAGCGAGCAACAACGGGTTGAAGGCTTTGTGATTAATCGTTTTCGGGGTGATCTGGCTCTATTACAAGGCGGCCTAGATTGGTTAGAAGCAAAGACTGGTAAGCCCGTATTAGCCGTCTTGCCCTATCTGCACAACCTCCATATTGAAGCCGAAGATGCCGTTGCCCAGCAACAATTAGATAGCCAACAGCAACAACTTAAAGTCGTGGTGCCCGTTTACCCCCGAGCCAGTAATCACACTGATTTTGATGCCCTGCGCATGCACCCTCAAGTTGATTGCCAATTACTTCGGGATATCAATCAGTTCCAGGGTGCCGACCTTATTATTTTGCCGGGTAGCAAAAATACCCGTGGTGATCTGGCGTGGTTTAAAGAACAAGGCTGGGAGCAGCTAGTGCAACGCCATATACGCTTGGGTGGCAAAGTGATGGGCATCTGTGGGGGCTACCAAATGCTCGGTGAGTGGGTGCATGACCCCGAAGGCAGTGAATCGGCCCCTGGTAGTTGTCAGGGTTTGGGGCTTCTGGCTATTGAAACGACCCTGCAAGGGGAAAAACAACTACGCAATGTCCAAGGCCATTGGGCTGGCCTACATAAACAAGATGCCCAAGCTAATTTAAGTGGCTATGAAATTCATGTGGGTACCACAGCAGGTGCTGATACCGAGCGGCCGCTAGTATATTTACAAGAAGGTAATCATCATCGCGCCGATGGTGCACGCAATGCCGACAATACCGTGATGGGTACCTATGTCCATGGTATACTAGACGAGTCCAGCCTGCTTGACTCTATCTTGATATGGGCCGGTGTAGAAGCTATTCAGCCCTTCGATTACCTAGCCCACAGAGCGAGTGAAATCGATCGTTTGGCCGATGCCACTGAAGCCGCTCTACCGATTAGCAAGCTGCATTAATTATTAAACTGGCCACCGTCATGAGCACACTATTAAGTACCCTGT
>DNNY01000167.1:0-3125 GCA_003497765.1 Oceanospirillaceae bacterium | reverse complement strand
TTGGCATTACTATTAGATCACCGTTTGGGCGAACCCCAGCGCCTGCATCCATTAATAGGTTTTGGCACCCTTGCTGATGGTATTGAAAACTGGCTTAACAACCAGCGCGAGGCCGACATCGCCCGCTGGTATGGCGCTGCGGCATGGGCTCTAGCTGTATTGCCATTAACTTATGTTGCCTTCGCTTTAAGCCAATCCCTTAGCGATAGCTGGCTGTTACACACCTTGGTCAGTGGCCTTGTTTTGTATTTTGCTATTGGTTGGCATAGCCTCGAACAACATGCCAAAGATATTTACGAACCGTTAAAAGCGGGGGACTTAGAGCAGGCCCGACTGACAGTCAGTTATATTGTCAGTCGTGATTGCAAACAGCTCAATGAAGAAGGTGTTGCCACTGCAGCCACTGAGTCGGTACTGGAAAATGGTGCCGATGCCATTTTTGCTGCGCTATTCTGGTTTTTGGTGGCCGGTATTCCAGGTGTGGTTTTATATCGTTTAAGCAACACTCTTGATGCTATGTGGGGATACAAAAATCAACGCTTTTTACACTTTGGCTGGGCCGCTGCACGTATAGATGACCTATTAAACTTTATCCCCGCCCGACTGACCGCTCTCACTTATACGCTTTGTGGCAATCGCACCAAGGCATGGCGCAGCTGGCGCCAGCAGTCTGGCACTTGGAAAAGCCCTAATGCTGGCCCCGTTATGGCCGCAGGTGCAGGGGCTTTAGAAGTGCAATTGGGTGGGCCAGCGGCCTACCATGGCGAAATGCAAGATCGCCCTGTGTTAGGCGAGGGTAAGCCCGCCCAAGCTGAAACTATTAATCAAGCCTGCCAGTTAATTAAGCGTGGGCTTACCCTATGGGTCGCCATTATTGCCGTAGGTGTAATATGGTAAAACCGTTATTACACGGTGGTGATTTAGTTCAGGCTAGCGCAGAATTTGGTCAACCCCAAACAGGTTGGCTAGACCTATCCACAGGCATTAACCCCTACAGCTACCCTATACCGACCATTCCTGAAACGGCTTGGCAACAGCTACCTTATTTAAATCCACAGTTACTACAAGCTGCTCAGCAATATTATCAGTGCCAGCAACTTGTTGTTACCGCTGGTAGTCAGCCGGTAATTGAACGTTTGCCCCAAATATTGACCAGCGTCGGCAATCCAAAGCCGGCTTTAATACCCAGCGTTGGCTATCAAGAACATAGCCTAGCCTGGCAACAGCAAGGTGAAATAACCACTTATTCTGGCCTTATTGATGATACTAAAAGGATTAATGAAGCCCTTGCTAGTGGCAAGATTGGCCATCTACTAATCATTAACCCCAATAATCCCACGGGCATTTGTTATAACCCACAACAAATCAATAATTGGGCCCAACAACTCAGGCATAAACAGGGTTTTGTGGTGGTAGATGAAGCCTTTATGGACGCCACCCCAGAGCAAACTTGTGTCAGCCAAAAGATGCCCGAAAACCTTATTGTATTGCGCTCTTTTGGTAAATTTTTTGGTCTTGCAGGTATCCGTTTGGGCGCCGTTATTGCCGCAAGTAGAATATTAGAAACACTGGCAGCTGTGCTTGGACCATGGGCAGTCAATGGCCCCGCCCAAGCCATTGCAGAGCGTGCATTTATGGATTTGCCATGGACGCAAGCCATGGCCTATAAGCTAGTTAAAGAGCAATCTCAGCAACTTCAGATTTGGCATAAGGCATTAGCAAAGCTGGGGGTTCAACTACAAGCAGACACGCCCCTATTTCGTAGTTTTACTTTGCCCACAGATTTGGCTAAGGAATTACACCATAAGGCCGCCCAAGCAGGTATACTAATACGCCCAATAGACATCGGGGATAGTACCAGCCTATTACGCTTTGGTAACATCGATTTAACCCAACCAAGACCACTGGCAAGATGCCAAGAGTGGCTGACAAGTATAGGATAGCAACATGGGATATTTCCCTCTCTTTCATCATAGTGACCAATTACACGCCTTAATCGTCGGCGGCGGCAAGGTTGCCCTGCGACGTGCCAAAGCCCTGGTTAAAGCTGGCGTTGCCTGTGATTTGGTAGCACCAGATATTCTCCCAGAACTGGTCTCATTGATAGAGAACCATGGTGGTAAAGTTATAACCCAGAAATTTAACCCCGAGCTCATTACCCCAGACTATGGTTTATTATTAGCCGTTACCAATGACCGCGCAACCAATAAACAAGTGGGTGAAAAAGGGCAAGCTCAGGGCTTGCTAGTCAATGTGGCTGATGACCCAACAGCTGGCAATGTGATTTTTGGTACTACTATAGATCGTAGCCCCCTTACCATTACTATCAATAATGGTGGCACCTCACCAGTACTATCACGCATCTTACGCCAACAATTGGAACAGTTTGTGCCACAGCACTATGGTCACTTGGCGAAGTTGGTTGGGTCTTATCGCAATGATGTTAAACAAGCACTACCCAAGGAAAGCGATCGTATTGCTTTCTGGCGTAGTGTCTTGCAAGGAGCTGTTGCCGAGGCCTTATTTTCTGGTCAACATGAATTAGCTGAAAGCCTCCTTCAACAAGCTTTACAGCAAGCGGGACAGCATACTAGTGATGGCGAGGTCTATTTGCTTGGTGCTGGGCCGGGTGACCCCGATCTATTAACCTTGCGGGCTTTCCGTTTGCTACAACAAGCAGATGTGGTGCTTTATGATGCCTTAGTCTCTATGGAAATAATGGCGCTAGTGCCAGATACAGCAGAATGTATTTATGTCGGCAAGCGTCGTGCTAATCATAGTGTGCCCCAACAAGGTATCAACCAGCTCTTGGTTGATCATGCCAAACTCGGTAAGCGCGTAGCACGCCTCAAAGGTGGTGACCCCTTTATCTTCGGTCGTGGTGGTGAAGAAATTGAAACCTTGGCCGCCCACAGTGTGCCTTTCCAAGTAGTGCCAGGTATTACCGCCGCCAGTGGTTGTTCTGCCTATGCAGGCATCCCTCTTACCCATCGTGACTATGCCCATGCTGTGCATCTGGTTACTGGCCAGCCTAAGGATGGTCAGATTGTTCTAGATTGGCCCAAGTTAGCAGTGGAAAACCAGACCTTGGTGTTTTATATGGGTCTAAATGGCCTACCCATTAT
>DNNY01000211.1 GCA_003497765.1 Oceanospirillaceae bacterium | reverse complement strand
AGTGCGCGAAGCGGAAGCTATGAAATTTCAGGATGCTATGAATCTGATTACCTCACGCCAGTTTGCCACCGTCAATACATTGTATGGCAGTGAAGACAATCTTGAAGGTGCCAAAGCCTTTGCCGAAGGGCGTGATCCTGTTTGGCAGGGCAAGTAGTATTAAAAGTGTAATCCTTCCATGATATTATTTTGTACAAATCAACCGCATATGTATTTTCTAAATTAGAATTTGTTTGCTCTTCTTAACCACATCCTTGTCTCTTCTAAGAGCCAGTTCATAAGAAGGGGAAATAAAGTATGATGACCTCGGGTCATTTCGCCTTTCCTAAAACTTAAAGTCAGTTTCTTACAATATACATACTCTTTGTCGTTGTCAGATATACCGTTATTGTGTACAAGAGTGTTTCTTAATTCGAGGGCTCCATTCCATTGATTCTGCCGAGCTTTATCAATGACTTTTCTTTCATAACTCCTTTTCATGATTTGCCTCAAATATATACGCCCTTAAATTTTTCAAAAATATCTTCATTCTGAATAACAACTTTCTTAGCCGTGAATTCAAACATCGACATTATCTCAATAAAACATATTTTTTGAATTAAAATTATTCTTTGGCTATTTTGATCTCTTGTTTTGTCAACATTCGAAAAGTTTTTGGGATTAAGCTTCATCCATAGATTATTGTAATAATCTAATATCTCTAGTGTGATTGTAATGTCGTTGAAGGCCATATCAAAAAAGCTAGCCGCAAATTCATTATTACCTAAATTTATCTTGGAAAATTCATCACCATGTTTCTCAGCAGTACTCCGGAGACCCCAATACAACTTGATTAAATCATCCATTAATTTTCCTCTTTATTTACGCTATTTACGCTCATCTTCTTAGACAAGCCAGAGAATCCCCAGCAGTTATCAGATTCAGCCCAAAAATTTTACAATTTTTGGTAATGTTTTTAAGTTTCGTATGTATATACTTTCCATGAGCTTTTTCTCGTACATAGTGAGTCATAGAGTCTTTGAGCTTGCACATTATCCTCGGCCGTGATCCACTGGAGTCTTGCAGCCTCTTTACTTAAGGCAAACTCTAAACAGTGATTGATTAGGCGTTTTCCAATCCCCTTGCCTCTGTAATCTGGGGCTGTATAAAGATCATTCATAACACCAACTTTATCTGGAATGCTTGAAGCAAAGGTAAAATAAACCGTAGCAAAAGCTACAGCTATTCCTTGGTCATTTCTGTAGAGAAAGAGACAACCACTATTTTTATCTTCGCCAAATTGTGAGAAGAACTCTTTGTTGCGCTGATCGTCAATATCAACAATATTATAAAACTCTTGATAACGTCGAATCAGCGGGAGAACTTCTGCCAAGTTGTTATCTGTTACTGCTTCAATCAATTTAATACTCCCCAGACTATGTAATGGCTAGCTTATTTACCAACAAGAAAATAGTTAACCTGATATATCTAATTAAGTTATTCTTTTAACGCTTCTGGATTATCCCTTAACCAATCTAGTACAAACCAATGCATAAAAGCTTCCAGCCACATGGGTGAGCACATAATGCCTAGTAGAAATAACACTTCATAATCCATTGAGCTACCCAAAAGAGACACCAAAAATCCTGCCAACCCCAAAAAAAAGCAATGATTTTTCCAACGCCGAACGGCAATTACCCTTCTACTTCCAAAAGCTGACAACTTTACATGCAAAGGAGCTGTTTTCCATATTTCAGATTCTCTATTGATGTACATCATGTACTCCTTTTATATCCATAACAGTTTTATTTAAGGCACCTTTAGGCTTCATAATATTGATAGGCGCAACAGTAGTTTAGCTTTTAGTGTAATTTTTTAAGCGCTATACAGGTTTAAGTTTAGCTAACCTTTAGCATTTTGCTTTTTTGTCATATGCACAATTAACAGCAATATTTAGTATAATATTTTATAGTTTTGAAATACAGAGTAATATAGCGACCACAAAAAAGGCAACCCGAAGGTTGCCTTTTCTATTTAATTGCCAGCCAAATGGCTTATTAAGATGTTATTAGCTACCAAAGGAATGGCGCTTAACAATGGTTTCCACCCGATCTGGGCCGGTGGAAATGATATCCACTGGAGCACCAATAATTTCTTCAATACGGGCTATATAGGCTAAGGCGGCAGCGGGTAGCTGGTCTTCAGATTGCGCACCCAAAGTGGATTCTGACCAACCAGGCATGCTTTCGTAGACTGGGGTTACTGCTTCAAAGCCTTCACTATCGCTTGGGCAGGGAACAGAATTGCCATCCGCATCAACATAGTCGATACATAGCTTGATTTCTTCCATGCCGTCGAGAACATCCAGCTTGGTTAGGCAGATACCGGAAACACTATTGATCTGAATTGCATGGCGCAGAGCAACAGCATCAAACCAACCACAACGACGAGGACGACCTGTGGTGGCGCCAAATTCATGGCCACGTTTGGCTAAACCAGCACCTACATCATCAAATAGCTCCGTGGGGAATGGGCCAGAACCAACACGGGTGGTGTAGGCTTTGGTAATACCTAGCACATAGTCCAGATATAAAGGGCCAAAACCAGATCCCGTGGCGGTGCCACCAGCAGTGGTATTTGAAGATGTAACAAAAGGATAAGTCCCATGGTCAATATCCAGTAAGGTACCTTGGGCACCTTCAAACATAATATTAGCCCCGTTACGACGTAAGTCATGGAGGGTAGCTGTCACATCACATAGTAACGGCTTAACGATTTCGGCTTGCGCTAGAGCTTCTTGCAGCACAGTATCATAGTCTAGGGGTTTAGCACGGTAATAGTTTTGCAGTACAAAATTATGATAGGTCATAATTTCTTTTAGTTTTTCTGCAAAACGTTCTGCGTCTAATAGGTCACCTAAACGTAAGCCTCGACGTGCCACCTTATCTTCGTAGGCAGGCCCAATGCCACGCCCAGTAGTACCGATTTTGGCATTACCGCGAGCGACTTCACGGGCGTTATCGAGAGCAATATGGTAAGGCAGTATTAAAGGACAGGCTGGGCTAATACGTAAACGCTCACTAACGGGCACATTACGCTCTTCTAGCTGCTTGATTTCCTTTAACAGGGCATCCATAGCTACCACGACACCATTGCCAATATAGCAGGTCACATTAGCACGCAAGATACCTGAAGGGATCAGGTGTAAGACGGTTTTCTCACCATCAATAACCAGCGTATGACCGGCATTATGACCGCCTTGGAAACGCACTACAGCATTAGCTTGATCAGTCAGTAGATCGACAATTTTGCCTTTGCCTTCGTCACCCCATTGGGTACCCAGGACTACGACATTTTTTCCCATAATAATAAACTCGAGATGTTCGTAAAGATTAACGATTAGTCAAGCTGCCAAGCACCATCACGCCAACTAAGCTGACGACTGTGCTCGGCAACAGCATTCTCTTGCCCAGATAATTGGGCAACCACACGGAAGCCCTGACTACGCAGTTCGGCTTCTGTTTGCCATAGTAATTGGCATTGTTCACTGGTCAAACCATCACGATTAGGCACCAGCACAATCTCAGCAGGCGCTGGTTCTAATGTTGATAGTTCTACCAGAATTTTTAGGTCTGCACTAAAGCCTGTGGCTGGTCGGGCACGGCCAAATACCTGCCCTATATCATCGTAACGGCCACCTTTAGCAATAGGCTGACCAAAAGCTGGTGTTAAAGCGGCAAATACGACACCCGTGTGATATTGATAGCCACGCAGTTCTGCTAAATCAAAATATAGGGTAACCTTTGGAAAGCGCTGTTGTACGGCGGTGGCTAATTGCTGCAAGTAATCAACGGCGTCAAGCACCGCCTCACTAGCCCCAGCAAAGGCCTGTGTTGCCGTTTCAAGAACACTGATATCGCCATACAAGCGAGCGAGCTGTTTTAGCATTTGCTGATCTTGCTGGGCTATATCTAGGGTCACCACAAAGGCATCGATATCGGCTACAGCCTTGGTTTGCAGCAAATCAAACAAGGTTTGTTCATGTTCATCGCTTATTGACATACCCGCTAACAGGCCACGGTATATGCCAACATGACCAAGATCCAAGGTTAAAGGCGCATCCACACCCACATGGGTAATGCTCTCTAACATCAGACTAATAATTTCTAAATCACTCTCCAAACCAGCATGGCCATATAGCTCCGCACCTACCTGTAAAGGTGTACGGGAAGCCAAGGGATTGGCAGAGGCAGTGTGTAAAACAGTATTGGAATAACACAGACGATTGACGCCAGTAATGCCCAGACTGTGAGCATCAATACGGGCAACCTGAGGGGTTATATCGGCACGAATACCCATGGTACGACCAGTAAGCTGATCGATAACCTTAAAGGTCTCCACATCTAGGTCATTGCCCGTGCCAGTTAAGAGTGATTCGATAAACTCAATTAACGGCGGCATGACTAAATCGTAGCCCCAACTGTTATGGAGATCAAGCAAACGCCTGCGCAGGGTCTCTATACGGCCCGCTTCTGGGGGCAGCACTTCCTTAACGCCATCAGGCAATAGCCATCGCTTTGCACCACTCATGGTATCTCTTATCTCTCCTAACGTACCAGCCATAATATGACTAAGCCTAAAAGCATACTAAACAGGCCCAACCAGCGCATATTGGCATCACTAATCTGAGCCAATTGTGCCACTAGTCGACGCCAACGTTGTGGGTATAGAAATGGCATTATTCCTTCCAGTATTAGCATTAAGCTTATGGCTACTAGAAGGCTACTGGCCAAATCCATCATCACTATCCCGCTTGCTTTGGCTTACCCAAAAGGGTCGTTTTAAACACAAAAAAACCGGGCATCACAAACTACTTATTGAGCTTGCTTCCCGGTTGACCGATTCTACCCTTTTAGTCCCCAAATAACCACTTTTTTATCCATTTGACTGGCAATAAACTGGTAATGACGACAGGAATATTCATTACTTACCAAGACTAGCCGAGCCAATGAATTTAAGGGCTGTTTTGCTGTAGGCATAAAAAAACCCGCTGTTTAGTGTGGAGTAAAAAAACCATTAATGGCACTGGCAAGGTCCAGGGCCTTTCACAGTCATTCTATCCAGCTTTGCAGCGGGTTTTATGTACCACTCTCGGAGAATGGTTAAAAAGTGTCGTTTACGCTTCGCGCTTAGACAACTTTTCTTTAATACGTGCAGCTTTACCAGACAATTCACGCAAGTAGTACAGCTTAGCCTGACGCACGTCACCACGACGCTTAACAGTCACGCTATCAACTTGATGACTAAAAGTCTGGAAAGTACGCTCAACACCCACACCGTGAGAAATTTTACGTACAGTAAAGGCTGAGTTCATGCCACGGTTACGCTTACCAATTACCACGCCTTCATAGGCCTGCAAACGCTCGCGGTTACCTTCTTTTACTTTTACCTGAACGACAACGGTATCACCGGGGCCGAAATCAGGGATTTCTTTGTTCATTTGTTCAGCTTCAAGTTGCTGAATGATGCTATTTTTGCTGCTCATGGCTCGCTCCTATTCTTCAACCGCTGACGTTGCCGTCGTGCGGATAAAATCTGCTAAAGATTGTTGCTGCTCTGCAGTTAGCGTTGTTTGGTCTAGTAAGTCAGGTCGCCGCTGCCAAGTTCGTCCCAGTTGTTGTTGCATTCGCCATTTGGCAATTGCTTGATGATCACCACTTAAGAGTACCTCTGGTACTTCTATACCATCGACCACTTCGGGCCGAGTATAGTGTGGGCAATCTAACAACCCTTGGGCAAATGAATCTTCCTGCGCCGACTCTGTGTGTCCCAATACCCCTGGCAACATGCGTGCGACAGCGTCGATCAAGACCATGGCTGGCAATTCGCCTCCGCTAAGTACAAAATCACCTAACGACCATTCTTCATCAATGTCGGTAGCCATTAAACGTTCGTCGATACCTTCGTAACGTCCTGCCACCAACACCAAGCTTTCCAGCTCGGCTAACGCTAACACACCTGATTGATCTAATTTACGGCCTTGGGGTGATAGGTAAATCACCTTGGGGTTTGGTAAATCAGCCTTAGCAGCAGTAATGGCATCACGTAAAGGCTGCACCTTCATCAACATGCCTGGACCACCACCGTAAGGTCTATCATCAACCGTGCGATGTTTGTCATGGGTAAAGTCGCGCGGGTTAATTCCCGTTACTTGCAACAATCCTTGTTGCACTGCTCTGCCGGTAACGCCAAAGTCCGTAATAGACTGGAGCATTTCGGGAAACAGTGTAACGACACTTACCTTCACCTACTTTTACCTAAAAGTCCGGATCCCAATTAACCCGGATAACGCCTCCTGAGAGGTCAATCTTTGTAATCACCTGATCAGGTAGCCAAGGTATCAGTCGCTCTTCGCTATCGATACTTTCTGGTCCGCCTTTTACCACCAGTACATCATTAGCACCTGTGGCAATCAGATGGTCGACCTTACCCAGCTTCACGCCAGCTTCGGTCTCTACGTTCATTCCAGTCAGTTGTGACCAGTAATATTCCCCTTCGTCTAAGTCAGGTAACTTACTTTGGTCTACCGCTATCTCAGCACCAGCATACAGCTTGGCTTGATCTCGGTCATAACAACCTTCCAGTTGGGCTATTAGTCCTTTGCCATGATGTTTGCCTTGTTTAACTTTTACTTCCTGCCATTGGCCATTAAGATAAATCTGCCAAGGCTGATAAGTAAAAATGTTATCCATGGGTTCAGTATTAGAAAATACTTTTACCCAGCCCTTTACCCCATAAACGGTGGTAATTCGACCGAGCTTTACGCGCGAGTCTTGGGCCATACAAACGATCCTTTGCTTAGACTAGTTTGCCTAAAATTATTCGGCTGCGTTACGCGCAGCTTTTATCAAACCGGCTACACGGTCACTTGCCTGAGCACCTTTGCTCAACCAATAGTCAACTCGTTCTAGATCGATACGAGAGACTTCTTCCTGACCACGAGCAACAGGATTGAAGAACCCCACACGCTCGATAAAGCGACCATCACGCGCACGGCGCTGGTCAGCTACGGTTAAATGATAAAATGGACGCTTTTTAGAGCCTCCACGAGCTAAACGAATGATTACCATGCGTTAGATCCCTTATGTCGTGTGAGTTTTGAAATCGCTCACTGTTTATCAGTGCGATGCGACACCATGCCACATCACGCTCGTTAGGGCAGTCCCCACGAGGGCGCGTATTATATAAGAAATAAAGGGAAATGAAAAGCATTCTAGGCCTATGAACCTTGATTCAAACAGGCCTAGATTAAGGCTTTTTTAAAGGGATGTAATTGCCGCTCACAAGTCGACAATAGATTTACTTTTTCTTGCTAAAGGGTAAGCCACCGCCAAGGCCAGGCATACCACCCATACCTGGTGGCAAACCACCTGGCATACCGCCACCCATGCCTCCACCCATACCCGGTGGCATATTGCCTTGCATGCCGCGCATCATATTTTTCATGCCGCCTTTGCCAGACATCTTTTTCATCATTTTTTGCATCTGTTTATGCTGCTTTAACAGACGATTAACATCTTGAATCTGGGTACCTGATCCAGCGGCAATACGACGCTTACGGGAACCATTAATGGTATCTGGGAAAAAACGTTCTTTGGGGGTCATGGAATTAATCACCGCTTCCATTTGCACAAAGTTTTTCTCGGCTCCAGCTGCTTGTGCCGCCTGTGCCATACCACCCATACCTGGCAACTTATCTAGCAGGCCTGCCATGCCGCCCATATTCTTCATTTGCTGTAATTGATCACGGAAGTCTTCAAGATCAAAGCCTTTGCCTTTTTTAAGCTTCTTAACTAGTTTCTCGGCTTTGGCTTTATCGACTTTCTGTTCTGCTTCTTCGATCAGAGATAGCACATCACCCATACCCAAGATGCGCGAAGCGACACGATCAGGATGGAATGGCTCTAAAGCCTCTACCTTTTCACCTACACCTAAGAATTTAATAGGCTTGCCAGTAATATGACGTACCGAGAGGGCGGCACCACCACGGGCATCACCATCGGTCTTACTCAATACCACACCCGTCAAAGGTAGAGCCTCGTTAAAGGCTTTTGCCGTATTGGCGGCATCTTGACCGGTCATGGCATCAACCACAAATAGGGTTTCGACAGGCTTGGCCATGGCATGCAGAGCTTGCACTTCATTCATCATGTCGCTATCGACATGCAGACGACCAGCGGTATCCACAATCACCACATCATGATGCTGCTGCTTAGCATGTTGAATTGCAGCTTCAGCAATACTAACTGGGGTTTGCATTACCGTCGATGGGAAGAAGTTAGCGCCCACTTCTGTTGCTAGGGTTTCTAGCTGCTTGATGGCGGCAGGACGATAAACGTCAACACTTACCAAGAGTACGGATTTCTTTTCTCGTTCTTGCAAATATTTGGCTAACTTAGCTGTGGATGTGGTTTTACCCGCACCTTGTAAGCCGGCCATTAATATTACAGCAGGTGGTTGGGCCGCCAAGTTTAAGCTTTCATTAGCACTACCCATAACCGCTTCTAGCTCTTGCTGAACGATTTTCACAAACACCTGACCTGGGCTTAAGCTCTTAGTTACTTCGGTACCAACAGCGCGCTCTTTTACCTGTTCAATAAAGTCCTTTACCACCGGCAAGGCCACATCAGCCTCAAGCAAAGCCATACGCACTTCACGTAAAGTGGCTTTGATATTGTCTTCGGTTAAGCGGGCTTGGCCACGAATATTTTTAAGGGTTTTGCCAAGGCGTTCGGTTAAATTTTCAAACATGAATATCTCGTTTACATCTGGGTAACTGATGTTTAGGCCATGCTCTTGGTTGCGCAACCATTTCCATGACGTTACTTAAGCTCCATAAAGAGGCACATTGGAGCAACAAACCTAAAGGTAGTTAATATATTATACTCAGCTTCGTAGTATAACTTGAATTACCGTTGATGGGCAGTTCCCTTAGGGCAGTTAAGCCATTACAATGGAGTTAATTGCTGGCCACTGCAAACTCGGGTTAAATATACAGATGATTTTAATTAGTAGCTTTATCGCCCTACTGGGATACCTTATCGGTGGCTGGCGCCAGCATAAGCTATTGATAACCAGCTCTCCCCAGCAACAACCTCGTCCCACAAAAATTGCCGTTATTGCCTGGCTGGCACATACCGTAACTGTCTATTTACATGCATTTACTAGTCAGGGACTTTTACTGGACTTAGGTTCGGCCACCTCCTTAATAGCATGGTGTGTTGTTGGTGTGGTGTTATTTAACAGTTTTCGTAAACCTGCTGCTAATTTGCTGGTGGTTATTATGCCCATGACGGCATTGTGTGTAGCCTTTGCTATTTTTACCCCTCCTACGGCTGCGCCCATGGCATATGGGACCGAATTAATGTTGCATATTTTGTTTTCCTTTTTGGCCTATGCCTTGTTTGCTGTGGCGGCTTTGCAGGCAGTTATATTGGCCTACCAGAATACGGTTCTTAAAAGCCATCACTCTTCGGCTTTAATGCGTAACCTGCCCCCTCTGCAAACCATGGAAAGCCTACTCTTTGAAATGTTGGCTGTGGGCATTATTATGCTGACCCTTGGGTTGGGTACTGGCTTTATCTATATGGAAGATATGCTGGCGCAACAAGTGGCCCATAAAACCCTGCTGTCCTTGTGCGCCTGGGTTATTTTTGCTGGGCTCTTGGTTGGCCATTACCGTTTTGGCTGGCGAGGCCGAATCGCTGTGCGCTGGACCTTAGTTGGCTTTGGCTTGCTGTTACTGGCCTATTTTGGCTCTAAGCTAGTGATTGAGTATTTGTTGTAATACTTTATCACCCTGAAAGACTTGTAGATTCCAGCAATTACTTCTTGACACAATGGCTCTGAAGCCTAAAAATTGAATTCCGTATATTACTAGAGGTGAACCACGCCTTGAGCGAGATTCCCATAGGCTATCTATGTGCTAGCCTGATTTTTTTGATCTTCCTTTCCGCTTTCTTCTCCAGTTCCGAAACTGGCATGATGTCTTTGGATCGCTATCGTTTGCGTCACTTGGTGAAACAAAAACACCGGGGAGCCCTGCGTGCCTCAAAATTGTTACAGCGCCCAGACAGATTGATTGGCGTTATCCTTATTGGCAATAACTTTGTTAATATCTTGGCTTCTGCTATTGCCACTATGATCGCCCTGCGACTAATGGGTGATGCTGGGGTAGCTGTGGCTACGGCGGTTTTGACACTGATTATTTTGATCTTTGCTGAAGTAACCCCAAAAACAGTAGCGGCATTACGACCTGAACGTATAGCTTTTCCCGCTTCTTTGATTCTGCGCCCTTTGTTAGTGGTGCTTTACCCCTTTGTGTGGGTAGTCAATACTATCTGTAATGGTCTATTGCGCCTGTTGGGCTTTAATATCAATGACCGTTCTAATGAGCATTTAAGTACAGAAGAACTGCGTACCATTGTGAATGAAGCTGGCGCGCTGATTCCTCGTCGTAATCAATCTATGTTATTGAGCATACTGGACCTTGAAAGTGTTACTGTGGAAGATGTAATGATCCCGCGTAACGAGATCGTTGGTATTGATATTGATGACGATATGGACAAGATTGTGGCGACTATTTATCAAAGCCCTCATACTCGCTTGCCTATTTATCAACATGAATTAAATAATATTATTGGTGTCATCCATGTCCGCCAAATTCTGCCTTTGCTACAAATGGAAAACCCTAGCAAGGATGATTTACTGGCTCTATCCAAAGAACCTTATTTTGTGCCAGAAAGTACGGCTCTTAATACGCAGTTACTAAACTTCCAGAAGTCCAATCACTGGATGGCCTTAGTGGTGGATGAGTATGGGGATATCCAAGGCTTAACCACCCTGGAAGATATTCTTGAGGATATAGTTGGCGATATTGCTGAGGAGCAAGATGCAGAAAATGAAGATATTTATCCCCAAGAAGATGGCTCCTATTTTGTTGATGGTACAGCCACCATTCGTGATATCAATAAGACTCTAGATTGGGATCTACCATTGGATGGGCCCAAGACACTTAACGGCTTGATTACCGAAGGCTTGGAAGAGATACCGCAAAACAATGTATGCTTGAAATTAGGGCCATATATGATCGAAACTGCGCAAATTAGCGACAACTTTATTAAAATCGCTAGGATGCGCAAAGAGATTTTAGAGCCAGCAGCAGACTAATCTCTGCTGCTGATTAGTTGTTGGGCAAGCAACTGCGGCCTTATCAAGCGCCTTTAGGTATCTTTAGCCTTCCTTAGGCATGGAAATGACAAATGGGCTGGCTTTTTCGCGCTCAGCGATATTGGCCATTACTTGCCGGCGACCATCATTATCCAGTCTCATCCAAGCCGTAATCTCGTCACCACTGCGAAAGCATCCCTGACAAATATCATCGTCATTTAGATAGCATATATGCACACATGGGGATGGAATGGGTGTTTCATCAATCATTAAAAAATCCTAAGGCTTTTGCTGCAGTGGAAAGCCAGCATCATATACATAATTTAAAAACTCTGCCAATACAAATGCCGTCATGCCCCAAATAGTAAAGCCCTGATATTCAAACGTGGGCACTTGATAATACCCTGGGAGCATTTGCACACTGCGCATAGCGGGTTTCTGTTCAAGCAAGTGCGCTACTGGCACAGTAAACACTTGGTCTAACTCATCAGTGTTGGCCTTTAACGACAACAAGGATGCTGGCGCTACGACACCAATAATTGGTGTTACCAGAAAACCATGGCGAGAATAAACTTGACCCAGTTGGCCAACTACTTGCACTTGCGACGGTGCCAAGGCCACCTCCTCATAAGCTTCCCTCAGGGCAGTGGCTATCTCATCTTGATCCTCAGCATCACATTTGCCACCTGGAAAAGCAACTTGCCCCTGATGTGTTGAAAGCTTTAAGGATCGTTGGGTAAGAATAATTTCTGGCTGTGCGGCATCACTAATAGCCAAGAGGACAGCTGCTGGCTTTAAGCCATCGGCTTCTAGTCGCCGCCTTGGCACAGTTGATAATTTATCGTACAGAAAGGAGTACATGCCGCTTTTTATCCAGCTTTTTACGTTAATTGCTATATCGAGGTGAAAGTTTATTCTACAATAACTAAGATGATTTATCTTATGCAGGTGTACTCATGAAGTATTGTAGCCATTGTCGCGCCGATATAGTGGTGACCATTCCGCCAGGCGATAATCGTGAACGTTATACGTGCCCAGCCTGCGACTTTATTTTCTATGACAACCCTCGCATTGTGGCCGGTTGCATTCCTATTTATGGCGACCAAATACTGCTCTGCAAACGCTCTATTGAACCCCGCTCTGGCTATTGGACCTTGCCCGCTGGCTTTATGGAAAATGGTGAAACCACGCAACAAGGTGCTTGGCGAGAAACCTATGAGGAGTCAATGGCCAAGGTGGAAGTGGGTCAGTTATTTAGCGTTTGTAATGTACCCCGCATTAACCAAGTGCATATGTTTTATCTTGCACAAATGACCAACGCCACCTTCGGTGCCACTTCAGAAAGCAGCGACGTGGCACTATTTTCATCTCAAGACATTCCCTGGGATGAGATTGCCTTTGCCACTGTTAAGCAAACTCTGGAGCGTTTTCTAGCAGATCGTGATCAGAATCAATTCCAATTGCATCATTTGGAATTCTAAGCTGCCTTAAAAATTGTCACAAGCAATGGGGATAAATATGATGTATCAACAGCCGTTATATAGGCTTATTTTGATAGTCATCTAGCCACTGCTGTATAGCTGCTGTAGGCATAGGTTTCGCAATATAGAAACCCTGCATAAGATCGCATCCCAGTTGTGCTAACAAGTGAATCTGCCCTTGGTTTTCAATACCTTCTGCCACTACAGCCAGCCCAAGTTTGCTACCCAAAGTAATTGTTGACTCAACAATCGCCCGATGACTGGCACTAGATTCCATATCATCTATAAATGAGCGATCTATTTTCACTTGATTTAATGGCAGCTCATCCAGCAAGGTCATGGAAGAGTAGCCCGTACCAAAGTCATCCAGACTAATAGAAACGCCTAACTCACTTAGCTTGGTAAGTATGGCAGTGGCTTGTTTATGATTGCGCACCAGCGCACTCTCAGTGATTTCTAAGATCAGGCAATGAGGTGGAATTTGATGTTTAAATAATTGCTCCTCAATAAATTCAGGCAGATTATTTTCATCCAGATCCCGACTGGAGATATTTACTTGTAGGCTCAAATCATGGCCAGCCCTATGCCACTCACCTAATTGTTGCAGACCAGTGGTGACAACCCAACGCGTGACATCCCGAATCAAGTAGGTTTGCTCAGCCAAGGGGATAAAATCACTAGGCGGCAATATGGTTTTATCTGCTTGGGGCCATCGAATTAAGGCCTCTAGAGCAAACACCTTATTGGTTTTACCGGCAATTAAGGGCTGATAAAACAGGGTGAACTCCTGTTTGGCAATAGCTTCGGGCAATCTCGCTACTAAAGCTAAATTTTTTCTTGTCATAGCCGCCATACTATCGTCGTAAGTAACCAGAAGTAACTTCTGTTTTTTAGCCACATGCATAGCAATGTCGACACTCTGCATTAATGTTGCAGTTGAATCACCATGTTCGGGGAAATAAGCCACACCCGGACAAGACATTAAGGAAACCATATGACCATCAATATCGAATGGCTCCCGAAAATAACTGCGAATATCTGCCCCCAACTGACTTATTCTATTGTTGTCAGCCATTGGCACCACCATGGCAAATTCATCACCAGCCGTGCGTGCCAGAAAGATATCAGCGGCTAATCTCTCCTGCAGACGCATGGCCAATGCCTGTAGTAATTTATCCCCAACAAAATGTCCGAGGGTATCATTAACCCATTTAAACTCATCTAAATCCATTAACAAAACAGCAAACGTCTGCTGCTTGGCTTTAGCCTCTTGGACTTGTATATCCAAATGTTGTAACAAATATTTGCGGTTAGGTAATCCCGTTAAGTCATCATGGATAGCATAAAATTGCTCCTGTGTGGCTAGCCTGTGCTTCTGTTCCAGAGTATATCGGCTGAGGTAAATAACCAAAACCACAAAAATACTGCCACCAAATAAAATACTCGCCAGCATTAAATGAATCAGGTTGGCATTAGTCATACTAAATAGTAAAAAGAGGTAAACGATATAGCCAACAATAAAAAAACACAGAAGTGCTAGTAAAACGCGCCATCCCCAGTGGGACTCAGAAGTAGAAATTTTTAAGGTAGGACGGGTTGCGTAGAGCAGGCAAAGCACACCAGAAATGGTTAGTAATAAGGCCAAATACTTGATCATGCCAGCACTCTCAATAATAGGAATGTTAGATTAGTAAGCATAATAGCAATAAGCTTAAAGGCCTGTCTAGGTAATACCAGTGAGATAGTATGACAATATCTTTGCTATAAAATATTAAATCAGATGGCCGTAAATATCAGGTTAAGACACAGATGCCAATTGCATAATAATCAGTTATGCTTATAAAAATAAATACGCAATAAATAAAAAATATACTGTCTAAACGCCAATGTAATAGGCAACAAACGCCTTGCTTATGGAGTTTACAAATAATTAATAGGTATTTTGAGCTAAGTTTAATACTAGCTTGTCAGCCATAAATGACTTGCCATGATAC